>JAPSIP010000298.1:2348-2652 GCA_031178645.1 Paracoccus sp. (in: a-proteobacteria)
AAAGCCTGGGGCTGGATTTCCAGCAGCGCCTTGCCCAAGGCTTCCGGGCCTTGGCGCAGGAGTTTCCGAACCGCGTCCGGCTGATCGATGGCAGCGGCAACGAAAGCGATGTCGCCGCCCGAGTCCGGGCTGGCCTGTGAAGACCGATCCCGACGACATTCCCGAACCGGACCGCGTTCCGGGCGCCCCCCACCCGCGCCACACCGACCGCGTCGTCGGCCAGGACAACGCCATTGCCGAGTTCATGGAGGCCGCCAAGGGAGGCCGCCTGCACCACGCATGGCTGCTGACCGGCCCCCGCGGC
>JAPSIP010000299.1 GCA_031178645.1 Paracoccus sp. (in: a-proteobacteria)
AGCCGCCGCCCAACTTAAGGAACTGGGGCTTGGGGTTTCGACCAGCGTGGGGATCGGCGGCGATCCGATCAACGGCTCGTCCTTCCGCGACGTGCTGGAGCATTTCCAGAATGACGACGATACCCACGCCATCTGCCTGATCGGCGAGATCGGCGGCCCGCAGGAAGCCGAAGCGGCCGAGTACATCCGCGATCATGTCACCAAGCCGGTCGTGGCCTATGTGGCGGGGCTGACCGCGCCCAAGGGCCGGACCATGGGCCATGCAGGCGCGATCATCTCGGCCTTCGGTGAAAGCGCCTCCGAAAAGGTCGAGATCCTGGCGGCGGCAGGCGTGACCATGGCCGAAAATCCGGCCGTTATCGGGGCGACCGTCGCCCGCGTCCTGCAATAGGGTGGCGGTCATGGCGAAACCCCGAGTCCTTGTCACGCGGCGCTGGCCCGAAGCGGTCGAGGCGCGCCTTTCCGAAATCTTTGATGCCCGGTTGAACCATGGCGACAAGCCTTTGTCGCCGGAAGACTTCCGGGCCGCGATCCGGGAATACGACGCAATTCTGCCGACGGTAACTGACAAGATCGGCGCTCCGGCGCTGGAATGCGAGAAGCCCCAGACCCGCATTCTTGCCAACTATGGCGTCGGCTACAGCCATATCGATCTGAACCGCGTCGGCCAGCACGGCATCGTCGTCACCAACACCCCCGACGTGCTCAGCGAATGCACGGCGGATCTGGCGATGACCCTGATGCTGATGGTGGCACGTCGGGCAGGCGAGGGCGAACGCGAATTGCGCGCGGGCCAGTGGACCGGCTGGCGGCCGACACATCTGGTTGGCACCAAGGTTTCCGGCAAGACGCTGGGGATCGTCGGCTATGGCCGCATCGGCCAGGAAATGGCCCGCCGGGCGCATCACGGCTTTGGCATGAAGATCCTGGCCTATAACCGCAGCCCGCTGGCGCCTGACGTGCTGGCTCAGTGCCAGGCAACCCAGGTCACGAACCTGGACGACATGCTGCCGGAATGCGATTTCGTCTCGCTGCACTGCCCCGGCGGCGCCGAGAACCGCCATCTGATCAACGCGGCCCGTCTGGCCCGGATGCGGCCCGACGCCTTCCTGATCAACACGGCGCGAGGGGAGGTCATTGACGAGGCTGCCTTGCTGCACGCGCTGTGGTTCGACACCATCGGCGGGGCGGCGCTGGATGTCTTTGACGGGGAACCCGCCGTCAACCCGCAACTGCTGGAGTCGGACCGGCTGGTGATGCTGCCGCACCTGGGCAGTGCGACACGCGAGGCCCGCGAGGCCATGGGCTTTCGTGTCATCGACAACCTTCAGGACTTCTTTGCCGGGCGCGAACCGCGCGACAGGGTGAACTGATGCACGCGGCGTTTGTCGGGCAAACACATGCTCCGGGCTCTGAAACCGGCTATGCCCGCCGGCTGCGCGACGAACTGGGAAGGCTGTGGCAGAACGTCATTGCCCGCCGAGCGCCGCAAGTCCTGCCCCTGCTTCTCGGCACGACCGATGATCTTCCCATGGGAACCGACATCGGGGCCTATCTGCAGGGGCTGGATATCTGGTTCCAGCTTCTGCGCATCATCGATGAGAATGCGGCCACCCGTGATCGGCGAATTATAGAAACCAACGTAGGTCCTGCAGCGGTCGAGGGTAGCTTTGCGCGCGTGCTGAGTGCACCCTCTGACTTTACCTCCGACGACGTCCGCCGCGTGGCACAGCGCCTCTGTGTCGGGCCGACACTGACTGCGCATCCGACCGAGGCCAAACGCGTCACTGTCCTGGAAATTCACCGCCGCATCTATCGCGCCTTGGTGGACCTGGAAACCGACCGCTGGACACCACGCGAGCGCGCCGAACTGCTGGCGAACCTTGAAAGCGAGATCGACCTGCTATGGTTGACCGGCGAACTGCGCCGTCAGCGACCCACGCCCCTCGAGGAAATCGAATGGGGCGTGCAATTCTTCCGCGATAGCCTGTTTGATGCTGCGCCGAATGTCTTGCAGCGCTTTGGCAAAGAAGTTGCCCCGCATCTTGGCCCTGACCGAGGCGGCGACGCCCCGCTGCTGCGGTTCCATTCCTGGATCGGCGGCGACCGCGACGGCAACCCGCATGTGACGGCCGACACCACGCGCGCGGCACTGGCGGCAGGCCAGAAGGCGATCCTTGAACGCTATGACCAAGGCCTGACGCGCGCCGTCCGGCACCTCAGCATCAGCACCGAAATCTCCGCCCTGCCGCAGGATGCGCGCGATCTGCTGCAATCGGTCATCGAGGCCGCACGCCTGCCCGACAAGGCGCGCCGGCGCAATCCGGGTGAACATTTCCGCCAGGCCATGAACGCCATCCGGCACCGCATTGCGGCCACGGCCGAAGGGGAGGGCGGCGCAGCCTACCGGCATGTCCGCGATTTCGTCGCCGAACTCCGCCAGGTCGAATCCGCGCTGGCAATCCTCGGAGCCGAACGGCTGGGACATGCGCTTGTGCGGCCCCTGCGCCTGCAGGCTCAGATCTTTGGCTTCCGGACAGTGACCCTGGACGTGCGCCAGAATTCGTCGGTGACAACGAGGGCGCTGGCCCAGATCTGGTCGCTTGCCGGCACTGCGCCCG
>JAPSIP010000300.1 GCA_031178645.1 Paracoccus sp. (in: a-proteobacteria)
GCAGGAAGACCGCCACCTGAACGGAGATCGCCCGTGACCGCAACATCGCCCATGACCGCCACCCTGATCGACGGCAAGGCCTTTGCTGCCAGCTTGCGCACTCGCATCGGGACTGCGGTTACAGCGATGAAGGCCCAGGGCATTACGCCCAGCTTGACCGTGGTCCTGGTGGGCGAGGATCCGGCAAGCGAGGTTTACGTCCGGTCCAAGGGTCGGATGACGCGTGAAGTCGGCATGAACTCGTTCGAACACCGGTTGCCCGCCGACACGCCGCAGGCCGATCTGCTGGCGCTGATCGACCGGCTGAACGGGGATCCGGCGGTCAATGGCATCCTGGTCCAGCTTCCCCTGCCCTCGCACATGGACGAAGCGGCCGTCATCAACGCCATTGACCCCGCGAAGGACGTGGACGGGTTCCACATCCTGAATGTCGGTCGTCTGGCGACGGGGCAAAAGGCCATGGTGCCCTGCACGCCGCTGGGCTGCCTGATGCTGCTGCGCGACCAGTTGGGCAGCCTTGCGGGCAAGAACGCCCTGGTGATCGGGCGCAGCAACATCGTCGGGAAGCCCATGGCGCAACTTCTGCTGCGCGACAGCGCGACGGTGACCATGGCCCATTCCCGCACCTCGAACCTGCAGGATCTGTGCCGCCAGGCGGATATCGTGGTTGCCGCGGTAGGCCGCCCGCATTTCGTGCAAGGCGACTGGATCAAGCTGGGTGCCGTGGTCATCGACGTCGGAATCAACCGCACCGATGACGGGCTTGTTGGCGATGTGGATTTCGACGGCGCGGCGAAATTCGCGGGCGCGATCACCCCGGTTCCGGGCGGCGTCGGCCCGATGACCATTGCCTGCCTGCTGGCAAACACCCTGACCGCGACCGCCCGTGCCAATGGCCTGCCCGATCCCGAGGGTCTGACGCCCTGACGGGCCGCCCCCTCATCTTCTGTGCAGAAATATCCCGGGGGGGCCGCGCGGCAGGCGCGGCGGGGGCAGCGCCCCTTCCTTGGCCCGCCACGCAAGGCTCAGCCGTCGAACAATGTCCCTTGCTGCGCCGGCACCGGCGCCGCAAGCCCCAGGTGACGCCACGCCCCTGATGTCAATTGCCGGCCACGCGGGGTGCGGGCAATCAGGCCTTGTTGCAGCAGGTAAGGTTCGATCACTTCCTCGATCGCGTCGCGGCTTTCAGACAAGGCAGCGGACAGTGTCTCGACCCCCACCGGGCCGCCACCGTAATGCTCGGCCATCTGCAACAGATAGCGGCGGTCGGCGCCGTCCAGGCCCATGTCATCCACGCCAAGCCGGGTCAGCGCGGTATCCGCGATCGCGCGCGTCAGTCGACCGTCTCCCTCGACCAGGGCGAAATCCACCACCCGGCGCAGTAGCCGTCCAGCGATGCGGGGCGTTCCCCGTGCGCGGCGGGCGATTTCTCTCGTGCCCTCGGGGTCCGCGTCGATCCCCATCAGCCGCGCCCCACGTTGCACGATCAGGTCCAGTTCCGGGATGGTATAGAATTCCAGCCGCGTCGGGATGCCAAAGCGGTCGCGCAGCGGCGTGGTCAGCAAGCCCAGCCGGGTCGTCGCGCCGACCAGCGTGAAAGGCTGCAACTCGATCCGAACGGTGCGGGCGGCGGGGCCCTCGCCGATGACCAGATCCAGTTCGAAATCCTCCATCGCGGGATAAAGGATTTCCTCGACCGCCGGGTTCATGCGGTGGATTTCGTCGATGAACAGCACGTCACGTGATTCCAGGTTGGTCAAAATCGCGGCCAGATCGCCCGCCCGCGCCAGCACCGGACCGGATGTCATGCGGAAGTTCACGCCCAGTTCGCGGGCCATGATCTGCGCCAGCGTGGTTTTGCCCAGGCCGGGCGGGCCGAAGAACAGGGTGTGGTCCATCGCCTTGCCGCGCATCTTGGCGCTTTCGATGAAGACGCGCAGGTTCGCGCGGGCGTCGGCCTGGCCCACGAATTCGGACAGCATCTGGGGCCGCAGGGCGCGGTCTTCGGAATCGCTGTCCATCGGTTCGGGGCGCAGGGTCGGGTCGGGCTGGATCATCCGCGCCCCCAGGGGCCGTCGTCGCGGCCGCTGCGGGGGATGGGGGACGCGCGTTCCGCCATGGCAGGCCGCCCCTCAAGCGCCATCAGGCGGGCAATCCGATCCTCGGTCGCGGGATGAGTGCCAAACAGGCGGTCCATGCGCAATCCGCCAAGCGGGTTGATGATGAACATGGATGCTGCCGCAGGGTTCTTTTCCGCCGGTACGTTCAGCACCCGCCCCGCCATCTGCGATATCTTCGCAAGGGCCGAGGCAAGCGCCCGCGGCTGCCCGCAGATCTGCGCGCCGGTCGCGTCGGCCTCGAACTCTCGCGCGCGGGATATCGCCATCTGCACCATCATGGCAGCCATGGGTGCGAAGATCATGGCAAGGATCGCGCCAAACCCGCCGCCCCGATCGTCGCGCCCGCCGGTGAACAACATCATGTTGCCCATCATCGCAATCGCGCCGGCCATGGTCGCGGTGACGGTCATGGTCAGCGTGTCGCGGTGCTTGATATGGGCCAGTTCATGCGCGATCACGCCCGCTATTTCGTCCCGCGACAGGGCAC
>JAPSIP010000301.1 GCA_031178645.1 Paracoccus sp. (in: a-proteobacteria)
GCGCCGGGTGGTGAAGAAAGCGGCAAAGCTGGCGGCCTCGGTGTCCCCCGATGTCGTGCCCCAGGTCTCTGCCCCTGCTCCGGCTCCGGTGGCATCCGCAGCCCAGCCATCCCCGCCGATGCCCCCGGTCGTCATCCCTGCACCGGACGCCCCGGCGGCCAGGGACAAGGCAACCCGCAAGGCCGAGAAAGAGGCCGCTAAGGAAGCCCGCAAGGCGGGGCGCAAGGCCGAAAAGGATTCCGAGAAGGCCGCGCGCAAGGCCGAAAAGAAATCCACGCGCCAAGCTGAAAAAGCCGCCCGCAAGGAACAGGGCAAGGACGACAAGCCCAAGAAGGCGAAAAAGGACAAGGGCAAGCGCAAGGCTGGCAAGGACAAGGGCACCGGCCCGGCGTCCGACGCCTGACCCGGTTCATGGCACGGCCTTTCCATTGGCGTCATCTGGCGTGGCTGCTGTCGATGCTGTCGACCTTGGCGGCCCAGGCGGTCCAGGCCTTTCCCGCGGTGGATGCCCTGGCCGGCCGTGCGCCAGTGCGCCAGTCAGAGTCCCTGCGCTGCACGGATGACGGGCGCGATTGCGTCCGGCTGGACCACTATGCCGCCGATGTCTGCAAGCTGATCGAACGGAACGCCGCCGAACGCGACCTGGACCCCAACTTCCTGGCCCGCCTGCTGTGGAAGGAAAGCCGCTTCGAACCCGGCGCGTTCGGCAATATCGGCCTGGCCGCCGTCGCCTATAACGGTGGCGAGAACCGGGCAGCGCGTTTCATCGCCCGCAGCGGCGGCCTGCCCTATGAAACGCAGGACTATGTCGCCTCGATCACCGGGTTCGAGGCGCTCCGCTGGCGCGACAATCCGCCGCCCGAAGCCGAACTCAAGCTGGCGCTGGACCCCGACATGGCGTTCCGTCCGGCCTGCGAGAAGCTGGCGGGTGACCGCAAGCTGCGCGAATTCATGATCCAGCCCAAGGTCTTTCCCTGGGGCGTGATCGTGGCCAGCCACCCCAGCCAGTCGGGCGCGATCAGCCAGGTCGCCCGCCTGAACCGCAGCCTGCGCCCGATCCTGGGCGACAAGCAGGTGGGCTATGTCCGCAAGCGCCTGACAGGAATGCCCCGCGCCGTTTATACCGCCCAAGTGGGCTGGGACAGCCGACGCGAGGCCGCCGCTTTCTGCAACCGCTTCAAGCAACTGGGCGGCCGCTGCATCGTGTTGCGGAACTAAGGCGATCGGTGGGGCGGTGCGTACAAGCACGCTCCCTACGGGAAGCCCACCGCTGATAGGTGTTTGGACGCACCGGCACCCTACACGCCATTCAGCCGCGCGAAGGTCTGGTCATAGCGTCCCTCGGCCTCGGCCTTTGACAGGAAGTCCAGCCGCTTGACGCCGACCAGCGGCGGTGTCGGATCCTGGCCCAGGATACCCATCACCTCGTCGATGAAATCGGCCAGCGGCATGGCGTTCGGATCGGTGGCATGACCGGGCATCAGGTCGGTCTGGACGGCGGGCGGCGCAAGCTCCAGCACCTCGACGCCGGTGTCGCGCAACTGGGCGCGCAGGGATTGCGACCAGGAATGGATCGCGGCTTTCGTGGCCGAATAGGTGGGCGTCCGCGCCAGCGGCACGAAGGCCAGGCCCGACGACACCGTCATGATCGTCGCCCGTGGCTGTTCCAGCAGGTGCGGCATCAGCGCCGCCGTCAGCTGGATCGGGCCCAGCAGGTTAGTGGCGATCGTCGCCTCGGCCGTGTCCAGGAAATTGCCTGTCACGTCCTCGGCCAGCATGATCCCGGCATTGTGGATCACGACGTTCAGTGCCGGATGATCCGCCGTGATCTGCGCGGCAAAGGCAGGGACAGCCCCGGCATCGGTTACATCAAGGGGGTGGCCGATCATGCCGGGATGTTCCGCGGTGATCTGGTCCAGAAGCGCCGCGCGGCGTCCGGTGACGATTACGGTGTTGCCCGCGGCATGGAACCGCTGTGCCAGGGCAAGCCCGATGCCCGAGGTGCCGCCGGTCAGAAGGATGGTGTTTCCGCTGGTCTGCATCGCTTGTCCTTTCCGTTGGATGGGCTAGATATGGCCCCAGCCGCTTTCCTTTCGGAAGAAGGCACCAGAAAGATTTATACTTACCTGACGGAGAGTGTCTTGCCCCCTGCCCCGCCCCTGGCCGAGATCGACCCACGCGTGAACAGGCTGGTCATCGAACTGATTGGCCGCGTGGCCGACAAGTGGACCATGCTGATCCTTGAAGTCCTGACCGAGGGCGGCACGATGCGCTTTTCGGCCATTGGCCGGGCGGTGCCGGGCATCAGCCAGAAGATGCTGACCCAGACCCTGCGGCAGATGGAACGCGATGGATTGCTGACGCGCACCGTCCATCCGGTGATCCCGCCGCGCGTGGACTATCGCCTGACCGACCTGGGCCTTGGCCTGGCCGAGGCGTTCTGCGGGGTCTGGCAATGGGCCGAGGCCCATCTTGACCGGATCGATGCCGCCCGGCGCGACTTCGACCAGCGGGCTTAAAGAAAGCTCTGCGGGTCCACATCCACCGACAGGCGCAGGTTGGCCGGCAGCTTGTGCGGGGCCAGCCAGTCGGCGATGGCGGA
>JAPSIP010000302.1 GCA_031178645.1 Paracoccus sp. (in: a-proteobacteria)
GTCGCCACCGCTGCCTGCCGGCAGCTATCTGTTCGCGGGCTTCCGGGCGCTGCCCGACCAGCGGCGGGTTGTCGCGGGGGGGGCCGATATCGACCTGACGGGGGCCGAGTTCGACCTGCTGATGGCCTTTCTGGTGCGGCCCGGCAGGGTCCTGTCGCGCGACCTGCTGCTGGATCTGACCCAGGGCCGCGATCGCGACCCGCTGGACCGGTCCATCGACGTGCTGATGAGCAGGCTGCGCCGCAAGCTTGCCACCGATGCCGTGCCCGCCGTCTTCAAGACGGTGCGGAACGGCGGCTATCAGCTTGCCGTCGCCGTCGCGGTCGAGGCGCCCGACCCATGATGTCGCTTCGCAACAGGATCGCGGGCTTCATGATCCTGGCCATTGTCGTGGTGATCGCCTTGGCGACGCTTGTCGCGGTGCAACTGGTCCAGCGACCGCTGCCCGAGGCCGCGGTGATCCCCGTGGCCCGCCAGATCGCCTGGAACGTCCGCTTTGCCCAGACCGACCGCGCGGGGGCCGAGGCTGCGGGAATGCTGTTCGCCGACCGCCCTGCCGCGGGCGAGGTGCGCGACCGGTCGACCCAGCGTTGGACCCGGACGCTTGCAAAGCAGGGCTTGCAGAACAGGTTCGTCGTGACCGAGGATCCGCAGGGGACGACGCGGCGCATCTCGGTCGATCTGGGGGATGGCTGGGTGATCCTGCCCTTGCCGGACCTGCGGCCTCCGCGCGCGGGATGGCGCATCTTCGCGGCCTGGATGGCGCTGATCGTCACGGGTGCCACGGCGGTGTCGCTGGTGGCCGCCACGCGGATCACCGGGCCCCTGCGGATCCTGGAAGGCGCGGTGGACCGGATCGGCCGCGACGGGGTGCTGGTGCCGATCCCGGAAACCGGGCTGCCCGAAACCCAGGCCACGGCGCGGGCGCTGAACCACCTGTCGGTGCGGCTGAAATCGGCTATGGAAAGCCGGATGCGCCTTGTCGCGGCGGCGGGCCACGATCTGCGCACGCCCATGACCCGGATGCGCCTGCGCGCCGAATTCGTCGAGGATGAGGCCGAGCGCGAGAAATGGCTGGCCGACCTGGCCGAACTGGACGCCATCGCCGACAGCGCGATCCGGCTGGTCCGCGACCAGGTGACCCAAGGCGAGGCACAGGATCTGCGGCTGGACCACCTGGTGGACGAGGTCGGCGCCGAGTTGCGCGCCCTGGATTATCTGGTCACGCTTGGCCCGCTTGCGCCGCTGGTGGTCAGCGCCGACCCGTTGTCGCTGAAACGCGCCATCCGCAACCTGGTCATCAATGCGGCCACCCACGGCAAGGCCGCGCGTGTCCGTCTGCGCCACGACGGCGACGGGGCCGAACTGGTGATCGAGGATGACGGCCCCGGCATCCCCGAGCCGCTGATGGAACGCGCCTTCGAGCCGTTCTTCCGCGTGGACAAGGGCCGCCGCAAGGCGCTGCCGGGCGCAGGTCTGGGCATGGCGATTGCCCGGCAGATCCTGGACCAGCTTGGCGGCCGGATCACGCTTGCGAACATCCGGCCGCGCGGGCTGCGCCAGACGGTGACGCTGCCCGCGCGGATCGCCTGACGCGCCTACTGCGCGCCGCGGATCGCCGGATAGGCCGCGCGGAAGGCGTGATAGGCGGCCTCGAAATCGTCGCGCAGGGTGGCATCTGGGGCGATTTCCTCGACCACGTCGGGGGCGGTCATGATCTGGGCCACGCTGCCCGCGCCTGCTGCGACCATGCCCAGCCGAGCCGCGCCCAGGGCCGCGCCGAATTCGCCATCGGCGGGCAGGGTCAGGGTCACGTCCAGCGTCGTGGCGACCACCCGCAGCCAGTAACGCGACCGCGCGCCCCCGCCGATGGCCATCATCCGGTCAAGCCGTGCGCCGGTTTCCTTCAGCGCCTGGTGGCTGTCGCGCAACCCGAAGGCCACGCCTTCCAGAACGGCGCGGGCCAGGTCGTCGCGCGTGGTGCCCGAGCCCAGGCCGGTGAAGGCGCCCCGGATTACCGCGTCGTTGTGCGGCGTACGTTCGCCCGACAGATAGGGGAGGAAGCGCACCGCGCCGGGCGCGCGCAGCGTCTCGCCCAGGGGGGCGGTCAGGTCGGCAGGGCGCGTGCCGGTGATCTGGGACAGCCAGTTCAGGCTGTCGGTCGCCGACAGCATCACGCCCATCTGGTACCAGGTGCCCGGCACTGCATGGCAAAAGGTGTGCAGCGCCGTTTCCGGCGCGGGGTGATAACCGTCGCGTGCCGCCAGCAGCACGCCCGAGGTGCCCAGCGACACGAAGCCCTGGCCTTCGCGCATGGCGCCGATCCCGCAGGCGGCGGCGGCATTGTCGCCCGCGCCCCCTGCCACCACAACCGGCTGCGACAGTCCCCAGGCCTGCGCCAGATCCGCGCGGAGCTGGCCTGCGGGGGCCGAGCCTTCGACCAGCCGGGGCATCTGGTCCCGTCGCATATGGCCCGCAGCCAGCAGCGCGTCCGACCAGTCCCGCGCGCCGGTATCCAGCCAGGACGTGCCCGCCGCGTCGGACATGTCGGTGACATGCTCGCCCGTCGGTTTCAGGGGCTGGTAGGGGGCGGGCGGC
>JAPSIP010000028.1 GCA_031178645.1 Paracoccus sp. (in: a-proteobacteria)
GCGACTGGTCCGACCAGCGGCCGACGCAGGTCGCAAGGCCTTTGTAGAGCTTCAGACGCACCGTGCCGCTGACATGTTCCTGCGACTTGTCGATCAGCGCCTGCAGCATCTCGCGTTCGGGGCTGAACCAGAAGCCGTTGTAGATCAGTTCCGCATAGCGCGGCATCAGGCTGTCCTTGAGGTGGCCCGAGCCGCTGTCCAGCGTGATCTGCTCGATCCCGCGATGCGCCTCCAGCAGGATCGTGCCGCCTGGCGTTTCATAGATGCCGCGCGACTTCATGCCGACGAAGCGGTTTTCCACGAAATCCAGCCGCCCGATGCCGTGCTTGCCGCCCAGTTCGTTCAGGCGGGTCAGAATCGTCGCAGGCGACAGCGCTTCGCCATTGATCGCAACGGCGTCGCCGCGTTCGAAGGTGACCTCGATGAACTCGGGCTGATCCGGCGCATCCTCGGGGTTCACGGTGCGCTGATAAACGTAGTCCGGCGCAGCCTCGGCCGGGTTTTCAAGCGCCTTGCCCTCGCTGGACGTGTGCAGCAGGTTCGCGTCCACGCTGAAGGGCGCCTCGCCGCGCTTGTCCTTGGCGATGGGGATCTGGTTCTGTTCGGCGAACTCGATCAGCTTGGTGCGGCTGGTCAGGTCCCACAGCCGCCAGGGCGCGATGACCTTGATCGACGGGTCCAGCGCATAGGCCGACAATTCGAACCGGACCTGGTCGTTGCCCTTGCCGGTCGCGCCGTGGGCCACCGCGTCCGCGCCGTGCTGGTGCGCCAGTTCCACCAGCCGCTTCGAGATCAGCGGGCGCGCGATGGACGTGCCCAGCAGATACAACCCCTCGTACAGAGCATTTGCGCGGAACATGGGGAACACGAAGTCGCGCACGAATTCCTCGCGCAGGTCCTCGATGTGGATGTTTTCCGGCGCGATGCCCAGCAGTTCGGCCTTCTGGCGCGCCGGTTCCAGTTCCTCGCCCTGGCCCAGGTCGGCGGTGAAGGTGATGACCTCGCAGCCGTATTCGGTCTGCAGCCATTTCAGGATGATCGAGGTGTCGAGCCCGCCCGAATAGGCAAGGACGACTTTTTTCGGCGCGTCGGTCATGCGGTTAACCCTTTGGCGAAGTTTCCGGGGCAATAAGGCCAATCGCGCGGTCTAACAAGGGCCGGGCTGCCGATCCCCTTGCCAAGATCGGCTTTTCGCGTCATGCGCAAGCGCATGGAAAACCCTGCCCCCCGCGACCCCGCACTCAGCTTTCCCGCCGCAAGCTTTCCCGACTGCATCGCACAGGCCGAAATCGCCATCCGCGACCTGTTCGAACCCACGCCCTTGCAGCGCAACGACCATCTGTCGGCAAAGCTGGGGGCCGAGATATGGCTCAAGCGCGAGGATCTGACGCCGGTACGCAGCTACAAGCTGCGCGGCGCCTTCAACGCCATGCGCAAGCGGGTGACGCCCGGTGCGGCCGGAAATGCGCATTTCGTTTGCGCAAGCGCCGGCAACCACGCGCAGGGCGTGGCCTATGCCTGCCGCCATTTCGGTGCGCGCGGCACGATCTTCATGCCAGTCACGACGCCCAAGCAGAAGATCGACAAGACCAAGATCTTCGGCGGCGACGCGATCGAGATCGTGCTGACCGGCGATTATTTCGATCAGACGCTGGCCGCGTCGCAGGCCTTCGCCGCCGAACAGGACGCGCAGTTCCTGCCGCCCTTCGATTCGGCCGACGTGATCGAGGGGCAGGCGACCGTGGGCCTGGAAATCCTGCGCCAGCTTGACGGGGCGCCGGATCTGGTGGTGCTGCCGGTGGGCGGGGGCGGGCTGGCGGCGGGCATCACGCGCTATTTTGCCGATATGGCGCCGGCCACGCAATTCGCCTTTGCAGAACCCCTGGGCGGCGCCAGTCTTCAGGCGGCCTTGCAGCAGGGCGCGCCGGTCGCGCTGCCTGCCGTGGACAATTTCGTCGATGGCGCTGCCGTGGCGCGCATCGGCGCCCTGCCTTTCGAGGCGCTGCGCCGGTTCAGCCCGCAGGACGTGCATCTGGCGCCCGAAGACCGCATCTGCATCACCATGCTGGAAATGCTCAACACCGAGGGCGTCGTGCTGGAACCCGCGGGCGCGCTTGCCATCGACGTGCTGGGCGATCTGGGGGATCTGGCCGGCAAGCGCGTCGTCTGCGTTTGTTCGGGCGGCAATTTCGACTTCGAACGCCTGCCCGAGGTCAAGGAGCGCGCCCAGCGCTTCGCCGGGGTGAAGAAATATTTCGTGCTGCGCCTGCCGCAGCGCCCCGGCGCGCTGCGCGATTTCCTGGAACTGCTTGGCCCCGACGACGACGTCGCCCGGTTTGAATATTTGAAGAAGTCGGCGCGCAACTTCGGCTCGATCCTGATCGGCATCGAAACCTCGGCCCCGCAGAACCTGACGACGCTGAAGGCGCGGCTGGATCACGCGGGCTTTGTTTACCGCGACATCACCAACGACGAGATTCTGGCAGAACTTTTGGTCTGAATTCCGCCATTTACCCGGTCTTTACGGTCCAGGGGTTATCACCTGGGCATGAAGCGCCCGAATCGCCAGATGATTGCCCCTGCCCAGCCGCCCGCCACCCGGCTGGTTCGGCGTGTCCTGGTGGTCAGCCCCAATGCCGCGCAGCGACGCATCTTCTCGATCCAGCTGCGCCGTGCGCATTATGAGGTGATGGAGGCAGGCTCGGTCGCGGATGCGCTGCAATTGTGCCAGCGGAACGAACCCGACATCGTGCTGTCCGACTGGTCGATCCCGGGACGTGCGGGGATGGAATCGGGACTGGACCTGTGCCGGGCCTTCCGCGCGGGGGAACGGCGCAACTATGGCTATTTCGTGCTGCTGACCTCGGCCCAGGACGAGGTGGACGTGGCCCAGGGGCTCGAGGCCGGGGCGAATGATTTCCTGGCCAAGCCCGTCACCACCCAGGACCTGCTGGTGCGCCTTGCCGCCGGCGAACGCATCCTGCGGGTCGAGGAGGATCTGCGCGCCAGCAATGCCCAGCTTCGCACCGCCCTTGACCGGCTGCGCGACACCCAGGCCGCGATCGAACGCGACCTGGCCGAGGCGCGCAAGCTGCAACAGGGGCTGGTCAAGCAGCGGTCGGGCCGGTTCGGGCCGGTGCAACTGTCGCTGCTGCTGCGCCCGGCAGGCCATATCGGCGGCGACCTGGTGGGTTTTTTCCCCATTGGAGAGGATCGGGTCGGCATCTATGCCCTCGATGTGTCCGGCCACGGCGTGACGGCGGCCCTGCTGACCGCGCAACTGTCCGTCCACCTGTCGGGATCGGCCGACCAGAACGTGGCCCTGCGCGCGGCCCAGACGGGGACCGATGCCGTCAGCCCCGCGGCGCTTGCCCATTTCTTCAACAACATGATGCTCGAGGAGATGGCGACCGATACCTATTACACGATGATCTATGGCGACCTGAACCATGTGACGGGCCGGTTGCGGATGGTCCAGGCAGGCCATCCTCATCCCTTCCTGCAACGCGCCGACGGATCCGTGCGGCCCTTGGGCAATGGCGGGATGCCCATCGGCGTCTTCGAGAAGCCGATCTTCGACGAGATCGACGTGATCCTGGAACCCGGCGACCGGCTGCTGATCTGTTCGGACGGCATCACCGAGGCCAGCAGCCCCGCTGGCCGCCTGCTGGGCGATGACGGGGTCGAGGCGATCCTGCGCACCAACGCCTTCCTGGGCGGCCACGTGTTCCTGGAATCCATGGCCTGGTCGGTATCGGAATATTGCCGGGGGGAACGGCAGGATGACATGTCGGCGGTGCTGATCGAATATCTTGCCCCGGCCGAGACGGTGCCCCTGCCCCGCCGCTAGATCAGGTGGCGAAAGCGCGCCAGGAAAGCCCGCGCGCCCGGATCAGGCAACAGATCCATCGCAGCGCCGGGGCTGGCCCAATGCGTGCTGTGATGCGCCTCGGTCGGCGCGGACAGGCGCAGCACGGGACGCGCGATCCAGACATGGCACAGCTTTTCGGCAAAGCGGTCGTAATCCGGCATGAAGGCAAAGCGGCGATAGCTGCCCAGGTGACGGGCGGCGCCGATGGACCAGCCGGTTTCCTCGAAAACCTCGCGGTGCAGGGCGCGAAGGCCGGTCTCGCCGGGGTCGATGCCGCCGCCGGGCAACTGGAACTCGGGCTCGGGCGTGGCCTGGTGGGTCAGCAGCAGCCGCCCGCCGCGGACCAGCAGGCCATAGGCGCCCGGCCGCAGGTGGTGACGCTGCCCGGGCTGCGGGGGATTGCCGTATCGGCGGATCATGGAAACCTCGGCTCGTTCGCGTTCTGTCTAGCGCAGGGGGCGACGGCGGGAAAGCGGCCCCCTTGGGATTGACGCCAAACCTCCTATATTGGTCGCGACCCGGCCCGCCCCTTGCGGGCCTGAACCGATTTCAGGAAACACCGCATGAGCAAGATCAACCAGATCGCGTGGGATGACACCGTTTTGCCGTTCCAGCTGGACCGTTCGGACATTCGCGGCCGCGTGGCGCGGCTGGACGGCGTGCTGGACCATATCCTGTCGCGCCACGATTATCCGGCCCCGGTCGGCGCCCTGGTTGCCGAACTGGCGCTGCTGGCCGCGCTGATCGGCCCGACCGTCAAGCTGCGGTGGAAACTCAGCCTGCAGGTCCGCGGCAATGGCGCGGTCCGCACGCTGGCCGCCGACTATTACGCCCCTGAACATGACGGCGCGCCCGCCCGCATCCGCGCCTGGGCCAGCTTCGACACCGACCGCCTGGACAGCCGCCCGCCCTTCGAGCAGGTGGGCGAAGGTTACTTCGCGGTCCTGATCGACCAGGGCCAGGGTTCGCTGCCCTACCAGGGGATCACGCCCTTGTCGGGCGGGTCGCTGTCGGCCTGCGCGCAAACCTATTTCGCGCAGTCCGAACAGTTGCCGACCCGGTTCCAGCTGGCCAGCGGCTATTCCCGCCTGACGGGCGAAACCGGCCATTGGCGCGCGGGCGGCATCATGCTGCAAACCCTGCCCGCCACCCCCATGCAGGGCGAGGGCGGCAGCGGCGAAGGCGGGCTGATCGAGGCCGCCGACATCCTGCAGGGCGCGGCATCCGAAAACTGGAACCGCGCGAACATCCTGCTGGACACGGTCGAGGTGCTGGAGCTGATCGGCCCCTCGGTCGGTCCCACTGACCTGCTGCTGCGCCTGTTCCACGAGGAAGAGCCCCGCGTCTTCGACACGCAGCGGGTCGAGTTCGGCTGTTCCTGCACTGCCGACCGGGTGCGCAACACGCTGTCGATCTATTCGGCCAAGGACATCGCCCACATGACCACGCCCGAAGGCATCGTCACCGCCGACTGCCAGTTCTGCGGCGCGCATTACGAGTTCGACCCCCAGAGCCTCGGCTTCGAGGCCACCGTGGATGCCGACGGCCAGCCCCTGCCCGACAGGGCGGCCGAGTGATCCCCGACTGGTCCGAAGACCGGCTGCGTCTGGCCCTGTCCGTCGCGGCGGGGCCGACGTCCGACTACGACCTGAACCCGGATGTGGCCCCCCCCACGGCCAATCTCCGCCCTGCAGGCGTGCTGGCTGCGTTCCACGCCGACGACGGGCGGCTGGTCCTGACCAAGCGGGCCTCGGGACTGCGCCATCATCCCGGCCAGATCGCGCTGCCTGGCGGCAAGGTCGACGCGGCGGATGCCGATCCGACCGCCGCCGCGCTGCGCGAGGCGCAGGAGGAGGTGGGCCTTGACCCCGCACAGGTCGAACTGCTGGGCACCTTGCCCCCGCATCGCACGGTGACGGGCTTTGCCGTGACCCCGGTCATCGGCATCATCCGCGGCCCCTTCCAGCCCCGCCCCGAACCCGGCGAGGTCGAGGAGGCCTTTACCCTGCCCTTCGCCCATGTCGCCGACCCGACCCGCTATCGCGTCGAGCGCCGCCGCTGGCGCGAGGGCTGGCGCAGCTATCACGCCGCGCCCTTCGGCCCCTATTACCTGTGGGGCGCGACGGCGCGGATCCTGCTGGGCCTGGCAAGGAGTATCCAGGCGTGACGCGGCTTCCCGCCAGACTTTTGCAGGATCCCGACCTGCTGTCGATCTTCGACGCCATCGAGGCGGGGGGCCATCGCGCCTGGCTGGTGGGCGGCGCGGTCCGCAACGCGCTTCTGGGCGAACCCGTCGGTGATCTGGACCTGGCCACCGACGCAACACCCCACCGGGTCAGCGACCTGGCGAGCGCGGCGGGGCTGAAGCCGGTGCCCACGGGCATCGACCATGGCACGGTCACGGTCGTGGCAGGCGGACGGGGGTTCGAGGTGACCACCCTGCGCCGCGACGTCGAAACCGACGGCCGCCGCGCGGTCGTCGCCTTTTCCGACGATCTGGCGCAAGACGCGCACCGCCGCGACTTCACCATGAACGCGCTTTACGCGGGTCGTGACGGAACCGTCATCGACCTTGTCGGCGGGCTCGAGGATCTGCACGCCCGCCGCCTCCGTTTTGTGGGCGATCCCGCGCAGCGCATTGCCGAGGATTACTTGCGAATCCTGCGCTTTTTCCGCTTCCTGGCCTGGTATGGCCGAGACGCCGATCCGACCGCCGTGGCTGCCTGCCGTGAAGGGCGTGACGGGCTGGCGCAGATTTCGCGCGAACGCATCGGTCAGGAAATGCGCAAGCTGCTGATGGCCCCAGACCCCATGCCCGCGATCCGGCTGATGGCCGAAACCGGCGTTCTGGCCAAGGTGCTGCCCCATGCGACGCCCGACCGTCTGGGGGCGCTTGCGCCCTTAGCGCCATGGATCGCCCGCCTGGCGGCGCTGTCGCAGGCCGACCTGGCCGACACGCTGCGCCTGTCGCGCGCCGATGCACGCGACCACCGGATCCTGGTGACTGCCTTGGACGAGGATTGGTCCTTCGACCGCATCGCCTATCGCCTGGGGGGCGATCTGGCCGACGCCGCGGCTGTGCTGGTCCAGACCGGCCCTCGCGGCCCGCGCCCCGGCTGGCCCAAGGCCAAGGCCGCCGCAAGCCCTCTGCCGATCACGGCCAGCGACCTGCAGCCGCGCCTGCAGGGCCCGGCCCTGGGACGCGCGCTGAAAGCGGCCGAGGATGCCTGGATCGAGGCAGGCTTTGCCATGCCCGTCCCCGCCCTGATCGACATCGCTCTGCTTGCCGGAGAAAGTCAATGACCCTTCACTACCGGCTTGGCCGCCTGATCGATGCCTTCCGCCCGGCGGACGGCCCGCCACCCGCCACGCTGCTGGCTTTTTTCCGCTGGTGCCTGGCGGGCGCCTGGGGTGGGCTGGGGCTGGCCGGCATCGCCTCGGCCCTGGGCGGGGTCGCGGATGTCGTGGCGGCGGTCCTGCTGGGCTGGGTCGTGGACGCCATCGCGACGGGCGATCCGGGCGCCTTCTGGGGCCAGAACGGCGTGCTGGTCGCGGCCTTCGTGGGCTTCTTCCTGCTGCTGCGGCCGCTGATCTTCGGCCTGTCCACCGCGACCAGCAGCGTCATCATCGGGCCCAATGTGCTGCCCCTGGTCCTGTCGCGGATCCACCGCTGGACCATGGGCCATTCGGTCGCCTTCTTCGACAACGACTTCGCCGGGCGCCTGGCGCAGAAGCAGATGCAGACCGCCCGTGCCGTCACCGATGTCGCATCCGAGATGGTGAACGTTGTGGCCTTCGCGCTGGCCTCGGTCCTGGGATCGGCGGCCTTTCTGGTCTCGGTCGATGGCTGGGGCGCGATCGCGCTGATCGTCTGGATGCTGGCCTATCTGGGGCTGATCCGCTTTTTCCTGCCGCGCATCCGGGCAAAATCCGGGGCTCGCGCCTCGGCCCGCGCGATGATCACGGGGCAGGTCGTCGATACCATCACCAACATCAAGACCGTCAAGCTGTTCGCCCATGCCGAGCATGAGGATCGTGCCGCCCTGGGCGCCATGGCGGGCTTTCGCGAACGCGCCCTGGATTTCGGCGTGGTCAGCAGCACCTTCCGCATGTCGCTGATGGTGATCGCGGGCATCCTGCCGGTGATCCTGGTCGGCGGGTCGATCATGCTGTGGCGGCAGGGCCAGGCCACGCCGGGCGACGTGGCGGCGGCGGGCGCCATCGCCATGCGCCTGTCGCAGATGACCGGCTGGGTCAGCATGGCGCTGATGGGCATCTGGGGCAGCGTGGGCGAGGTCGAGGACGGCATGAAGACCCTGTCGCCGCCCCATGCCCTGACCGACGCGCCCGATGCCCTGCCCCTGGAACGGGTCGCGGGACGGGTCGATTTCGATCATGTGGGCTTCGCCTATGGCCGCGACGAAGGGGGCCTTGCCGATATCGACCTGCATATCCGCGCGGGTGAAAAGGTGGGCATCGTCGGCGCATCCGGTGCGGGCAAGTCCACGATGGTGGCGCTGCTGCTGCGGCTTTACGACGTGGAAAAGGGCGCGATCCGCATCGACGGGCACGACCTGCGCCAGGTCACGCAGGAAAGCCTGCGCCGCCAGATCGGCATGGTCACACAGGAAACCGCGATGTTCAACCGATCCGCCCGCGACAACATCCTGTATGGCCGCCCCGGCGCCACGCAGGCCGAAATCGAGGCTGCCGCCCGCGCGGCTGAGGCGCATGACTTCATCCTGACGCTTCAGGACCACGCGGGGCGGCGCGGCTATGACGCGCATCTGGGCGAACGGGGGGTCAAGCTGTCGGGCGGGCAGCGCCAGCGGATCGCGCTTGCCCGCGCCTTCCTGAAGGACGCGCCGATCCTGGTCCTGGACGAGGCGACCAGCGCCCTGGACAGCGAAATCGAGGCCCAGGTCCAGGACGCCCTGGTCCGCGCCATGAAGGGCAAGACTGTGCTGGCCATCGCCCATCGCCTGTCCACCATTGCCGAACTGGACCGGATCATCGTCATGGACGGGGGCCAGATCGCCGAACAGGGCAGCCACGCGCAGCTTCTGGCGCGCGGGGGGCTTTACGCGCGTTACTGGAACAGGCAGTCGGGCGGCTTTTTGGGAACCGAGGAAGCGGCGGAATGAGCCTGTGGCATGTCGAGCGGTTGGGCCGGCGCGGCGACGGCGTGGCCCTGGGGGACGCGGGCCGCGCGCTTGCGGCCCTGACCCTGCCCGGCGAGGCGATCGAGGGCGAGATGCAGGGCGACCGCATCCCTGCCCCGCGCATCATCACACCCTCGCCCGACCGGGTGCGCCCTGTCTGCACCCATTACCGCGCCTGTGGTGGCTGTTCGCTGATGCACGCAAACGACGCCTTCACCGCCGCCTGGAAGCGGCAGGTCGTCGAAACCGCCCTGGCCGCCCGCGGGCTGCCTGCGCCGGTCGAGGGGGTGCATGTCTCGCCCCCCCTGTCCCGGCGGCGGGCGGTGCTGTCGGGCAGGCGCACGAAGAAGGGCGCGCTTGTCGGCTTTCACGCCCGCGCGTCCGAGGTGATCGTCGATCTGGCCGAATGCCATGTCATGCGCCCCGAAATCACCGCTGCCCTTCCCCTGCTGCGACGGATCACCGTCGCCGGCGCCTCGCGCAGTGGCGAGTTGTCGATGACCGTCATCCACGGCGCCGCCGGGCTGGACCTGACGGTCGCGGGCGGCAAGCCGATGGAGCCCGCGCTGTTCCAGACCCTTGCCGCATTGGCCGAGGAAGGCGACCTGGCCCGCCTGACCTGGCAGGATCCCGCAGGCGAAGGCCAGTCGATCACGCGCCGCCCCCCTGCCCTGCCGATGGGGCGCGCGCAGGTCGTCCCGCCGCCGGGCGCCTTCCTGCAAGCCACGGCTGATGGAGAGGCTGCCTTGCTGGCGGCGGTGCGCGACTTCACGGCGGGGGCCACGCGAATCGCCGACCTGTTTTCCGGCTGCGGCACCTTTTCGCTGCCCCTGGCCCAAACGGCGGCCGTTCACGCGGTCGAGGGACTGGCCCCGCCCCTGGCCGCGCTTGACGCCGGATGGCGCGTAGCGCCGGGGCTGAACCGCGTTGCGACCGAGAATCGTGACCTGGCCCGGCGCCCGTTGCTGGCCGATGAACTGAACCGCTTTGACGCGATTGTGATCGACCCGCCCCGTGCCGGGGCCGAGGCCCAGGCGCGGGAAATCGCCCGCTCGACGGTGCGCAGGATCGCTTTCGTGTCCTGCGATCCGGTCAATTTCTCAAGGGATGCGCAGCTTCTTGCCGATGGTGGCTTCATGCTGAAACGGCTTCGCGTGGTCGATCAGTTTCGCTGGTCGCCCCATGTCGAAACAGTGGCCGAGTTCGTCAGAACCTAGGCAGATCACGATGGTTTGTGCTATCTAGCATCCATAAAAAATCCAGAAACGTCAGAGGCAGTGATGTTCAAGCCAACGCGCCGCGCCGTCGCATTTTCGATGCTCGCCTTTCTGGCGGCATGTGGCAAGCCGCCCAGCAAGTTCCGCGCCTATAACGGCCCGGCCGTCACGCAGGTCGTGGTGAACAAGGGCGCACGCAAGATGTATCTTCTGCACGGCCAGACCGTGCTGAAATCCTATGATGTGGGCCTGGGCAATATGCCCGTCGGCCACAAGCAGTTCGAAGGCGACGGCAAGACACCCGAAGGCGTGTATCTCATCGATCGCTTCAACCCGCGCAGCCGCTATCACCTGTCGGTCGGCGTGTCCTATCCCAACGAACGCGACGCGGCCCTGGCGCAGGCCCTGGGACGCCAGCCCGGCGGCGACATCTTCATCCACGGCCGCGGCCCGGAAGGCAACCGCTTCGCCCAGACCAACCGCGACTGGACGGCGGGCTGCATCGCCGTCAAGGACGAGGAGATCGAAGAAGTCTATGCCATGCTGCGGCCCGGCATCCCGATCGTCATCAACCCCTGACGGGACGTGACGGCCCGAATGACAAAGGCCCCGGATGTCCGGGGCCATTTGCGTTCAGCTGCCCGTCAGCAGCGTCCACCACAGCTTGCCCGATGGCTCTTGGTACCAGGCAAAGCCCAGGTTGGTGGCAGCCGGATCCATGATGACATCGCGCGTATCGCGGGTGCCCATCCAGGCGGTCAGGGTCTGG
>JAPSIP010000303.1 GCA_031178645.1 Paracoccus sp. (in: a-proteobacteria)
GCAGATGCTGCGGTTCCTCTCGGACGAGGGCTCCCCCGATCCCGCCCACGCCTGCCGAATTGCAGGAAGGCGTCGCCAACCAGATCTTCGGCGTCGTCGGATCGGCGGACCTGCCGCTGGTCTGGGCCTTTGCCCATTCGCTGCCGATCCAGCTTCTGCTGGTGGTGGCGGTGCCGGGCATTCTGGCCCTGGTCTTCGGCTGGCTTGCCTTCCGCAGCCGCGTGAATGGCGTCTACCTGTCGATCCTGACCCAGGCGATGACGCTAGCCCTGGCCTTGTGGCTGTTCCAGAACGACAGCGGGTTCCGGGGTAACAACGGGCTGTCGGGCCTGCAGAACATCCCCGGCCTCGACGCGGTCGATCAGGCAACGCTGTCGGTCTGGTTCCTCTGGGCCTCCGCACTGGCCCTGGGGCTGGCTTACGCCTTGGCGGCCTGGCTGGTCAGCGGCAAGTTCGGCAGCGTGGTCCGCGCCATCCGCGACGATGAAACCCGCGTGCGTTTCCTTGGCTACCCGGTCGAGGGCTTCAAGCTGGTGGTCTTCACGCTTGCCGCGATGATCACCGCCGTGGCCGGGGCTCTCTATTACCCGCAGGCCGGGATCATCAACCCGGCGGAACTGATGCCCATCGCCTCGATCTATCTTGCCGTCTGGGTCGCCATCGGCGGGCGCGGCCGGCTTTACGGCGCGATCATCGGGGCGGCCTTGGTGTCGCTGCTGTCAAGCTGGTTCACCGGCGGGCGGGCGCCCGATATCCGCCTGCCGGGCTATACCGTCAACTGGGTGGACTGGTGGCAGGTGGCGCTTGGCATCGGCTTCGTGCTGGTCACGCTGTTCGCGCCCAGGGGCATCGCGGGCATCGTGGACCGGCTGGGCGGCATCATGCCCCCCCGCCGCGCCACGGGCCAGGTTCCCCAACCGGCACAGGAGGCCAAGGCATGAGCGCGCTTCTGGAGGTGGACAGCATTTCCGTCAGCTTCGACGGGTTCCGGGCCATCAACAACCTGTCCTTCAACATCGGGAATGCGGAACTGCGCGCCGTGATCGGCCCCAACGGCGCGGGCAAGACCACCTTCATGGACATCGTGACTGGCAAGACCCGGCCCGACGCGGGCGATGTCAAATGGGGCACGCCGCCGAAATCGCTTCTGAAGATGAACGAGGCGCAGATCGCCCGCGAGGGCATCGGCCGCAAATTCCAGCGCCCCACCGTATTCGAGGATCAGACCGTCGGCGACAATCTGACCATGGCGCTGAAGGCCAAGCGCAACCCCTTTGCGGTGCTGGGCTGGCGGCCGTCGGCGGCCTCGGCCGACAAGGTTGCCGAACTGGCATCCGAAGTGGGCTTGGCCCAGCAGGTCAACCGCAAGGCGGGCGAGTTGTCCCACGGCCAGAAGCAATGGCTGGAGATCGGGATGCTGCTGGCCCAGGAACCGCGCCTGCTGCTGGTCGACGAACCCGCCGCCGGCATGACCCTGGCCGAACGCGAACAAACCACCGCGCTGCTGGTGCGCCTGGCACAGACGCGCGCGGTGGTGGTCGTGGAACACGACATGGACTTCGTGCGCCGCCTGAACTGCAAGGTGACGGTCCTGCACCAGGGGTCCGTCCTGGCGGAAGGCAGCCTGGACCATGTGACCCGCAATCCCGAAGTCATCGAAGTCTATCTGGGGCGATAGGACATGCTGGAAGCCAAGAACCTGACCCTGCATTACGGCACCAGCCAGATCCTGCACGGGATCGACATCGCCGCGCGGCCCGGATCGGTCACCTGCGTGATGGGCAACAACGGCGTGGGCAAGACTTCGCTGATGAACCTGCTGGCCGGGCGGCATCCGCGATCCGGGGGAGAGATTGCCTTTGACGGCAAACCCCTGGGCCGCGTCACGGCGCAGCAGATGGCCCGGCTCGGCGTGGGCTATGTCCCCCAGGGCCGCGCGATCTTTCCCATGCTGACCGTGCGCGAGAACCTGGAGACAGGCTTTGCCTGCCTTCCCCGCCCCGACCGCCGCATTCCCGACGAGATCTTCGACAGCTTTCCCGTCTTGGCCGAAATGGCGCACCGGCGCGGCGGCGACCTGTCGGGCGGCCAACAGCAGCAGCTTGCCATCGCCCGCGCCCTGATCACCAGGCCCCGCGTCCTGCTGCTGGACGAACCGACCGAGGGGATCCAACCCAACATCATCGCCCAGATCGGCCGCGTCATCGCTGCCCTGCGCGACCGGGGCGACATGGCAATCGTGCTGGTGGAACAGTTCTTCGACTTCGCCTGGGATCTGGGCGACGATTTCCTGGTGCTGGAACGGGGGCGCGCGGTGATGCAGGGCGCCAAGGCCAGCCTGCGGCGCACGGACCTGCACGCCCGGCTGGCCGGCCACGCAGCGGCGTGATCAGCCCGCTGCGGTGTCGAGCGGCAGCGGCTTCGGCTGGTTGAGCCGCTTTTCCAACCTGCGCGCGCGGGTGATGAAGAACCGCTCGATCGTGAAGGTCGTAGCATGTGCAAACAGGAAGCTGAGCGCGATCGCGATCGGACGCTTGACGCCGTAGAAGAAGGCAGTCGAGCCGCGTTCGCCCAGCCACCCCAGGCGG
>JAPSIP010000304.1 GCA_031178645.1 Paracoccus sp. (in: a-proteobacteria)
CATGACCGATCCGGCGGGTCTGATTGAACACGCGCTTCCGGTCCCGGTGCCGGGCTGGCTTGCCGCCCTCTGCCGCTTCTTCGCCGCCATCGGCGGGCTGGTGATCCTGGCGATGATGCTGATGACGGTCGTCAGCGTCGTCAAGCGAACGGTCCTGGGGGCCCCTGTCCCCGGCGACTTCGAGCTAGTCGAGTTGGGCAGTGCCATCGCGATCTTCTGCTTCCTGCCCTGGTGCCAGGTCAGCGGCGGCAACGTGCTGGTCGATTTCTTCACCAGCAAGGCCAACCCCCGCACCAATCACCTGCTCGAGGCGTTGGGCGACCTTCTGTTCCTGCTGATCGCCGCGCTTCTGGCCTGGCGGCTGTTCCACGGCGGGGCCGAGATGCGCCAATATGGCGAACAGACCATGGTGCTGCGCATCCCCCTGTGGTGGGCGTTTCCCGTCATCATCCCGGCCATGGCGCTGCTGGTCGCGACCTGCGCGGCCACCATGGTCGGCCATCTGCGAAAGGCCCGGACATGACGGGGATCGCCGCCGGACTGACCTCTTTCGCCGTGCTGCTGGCCCTGATGGCCGTGCGCATCCCCATCGGGGTGGCGATGCTGGCCGTGGGGCTGGGGGGCTATGCGATGTGGACGGGCACCACGCCGCTGCTCGCCTTTCTCAAGACCTCGACCTATTACCAGTTCTCGACCTATTCGCTGTCGGTCATCCCGATGTTCGTACTGATGGGCGAATTTGCGACCAAGGCGGGGATGAGCCGCGCCCTCTACCGCACGGCGGCGGCCTTCCTGGGTCATCGAAAGGGCGGTCTGGCCATGGCCTCGATCGGCGGCTGCGCGGCCTTTGGCGCGATCTGCGGGTCGTCGCTGGCCACCGCCGCCACCATGGGCCAGGTCGCCCTGCCCGAGATGCGCCGCTACAACTACAGCGGGGCGCTTGCCACCGGATCGCTGGCGGCGGGGGGAACGCTGGGGATCCTGATCCCGCCGTCGGTCATCCTTGTCCTTTATGCGCTGATGGCGGAAATGAGCATCGCCAAGATGTTCGTGGCCGCGATGGTGCCGGGCGTACTGGCGGCAGTGGGCTACATGCTGGCGGTCGCGATCTTCGTGCGTCGCCACCCCGAAGACGGCCCCGCCGGCCCCCGCGCCACCTGGCCCGAACGGCTGTCCGCCCTGCGCGAGACTTGGTCGCTGATCCTGATCTTCGCCCTGGTGATCGTCGGCATGTATCGCGGCTGGTTCACCCCTACCGAGGCCGCGGCCGTCGGCGCCTTCGGCACCGGCTTGCTGGCCGTCCTGCATGGCGGAATGCGCCTGCGCGGCATCGCCGATTGCCTGCGGGGAACGGCCGGAACAACGGCCATGATCTTTTTGATCCTTCTGGGGGCCGAGACCTTCAACGCCTTCCTGGCACAGACCCAGACACCGATGCTTTTAGCTTCGGCAATCCAAGAGTCCGGCCTGTCGCCAATAATGATCCTGCTGGCAATGCTGGTGCTGTATCTGATTTTGGGCTGCGTCATGGATTCCATGTCCATGCTGCTGCTGACCATCCCGATATTCTACCCGATCATCGGGGGACTCGATTTCGGGATGCCGCGCGAGGAGACGCTGATCTGGTTCGGCATCCTGGCCGTCGTCGTGGTCGAGGTCGGCCTGATTACCCCGCCGGTGGGCATGAATGTCTTCATTATCAACGGCATGGCGCGCGACGTCCCGATGATCGAAAGCTTTCGGGGCGTCCTGCCGTTCCTGATCAGCGACATGGTCCGAATTGCAGCGCTGATCGCCTTTCCGGTCGTCAGCCTGGGTCTGGTGCGGCTCTTGAACTGAAGGGCGTTCTGCAGCGCCCTTTGCACCTTGTTCTGGATGGCAGCGGCACGATCGACCGCGCTTGCGGCAAGAGGTCTTCGTCTACCAAGTCTGTAGAAGACTTCGACAGCCCGCTGCCACCCTTTGCAGAACTACATTCTCACCCAAGGACAGTGTTGCTGCGGTCATGGGCACCTCGGCCACCACAGGGATACCGGCGGGCAAAGCCGCAAGGAGATCCACCAGGTTCACTTCGCCTTCGCCCGGCGGCAGGCGTTCGTCGCGGGCTGTGTGTAACAGGTCGGCTTCGGTGTAGGGCGGATGGACCCGAGCGTCCGCCAGATGGACAAACGGCAGCAGGGTCGCAGGGGTCGCGCGCAGAACATCCAGCGAAGAGGCCGACCGGTCGAAATGCAGACTGTCCACCAGGACGCCCACCTTGTCGCCCGCCGCATTCACCATCGCCAGTGCAGATGAAAGATCGGGAACAACGGTCCAGGGAAAGAACTCCAGAACCACATTCAGGCCACGAGCCGCTGCCAGCAGGGATAGGGCCCCCAGCCGATCCGCGAGCCGCGTCAAGTCCGGATCGTAGGGTGCCGCGATGACATGCCGGGCCCCCAGTTCTGCCCCTGCATCCAGGAATGGGCCCAGGTCGACCGGATCCAGTTCGGGTGTAATCCGCACGAACTCTATGTCGTTCACTGCAAGGCCCGTCGCAGTCAGGGCACGTCTTGTTGCCCGCAGCAGCGCCGGATCGTCCATCAG
>JAPSIP010000029.1 GCA_031178645.1 Paracoccus sp. (in: a-proteobacteria)
GGACGACTGGGCGATCCAGGCCGCCCGGCGCCTTCTTTCGGTGATCTCCTGCTCGGGCATCCTGATCCTGCGGGATCGGAGAAGCCCTTCTTCCAGGAAATACCAGACATTCAGGATATCCAGCGGAACATCCAGGGCCCGCGCCAGACTGGACGAGACACGCAGTATCTCGGCCGCCAGGGCGGGGTCGGCGCTGTCGTCCCGGTCCGGGTCGATCAGCGCGGTGACCGATGCGGGGGGGCCGGTATGCGCGTTCATGATCCAGACCGGCCGGGTCGATCGCCGCGAAAGGTCGCGCCGCAAGTCCTGTTCCCGCCGCCTTGATCCGCCAGCCGCAGCGCCGCACTGGACGACCAATTCCGCATCCAGGTCGTGCAGGCAATCGGCGGTGACCGAAGCCATGGCCGATGTCGCGGCCCCCATTGCGGCCAGGCCGTCCAGCAGGCGCATCTGGCTGTCGGTCAGCCCCGGTTCCGGCGAACACAGCCACAGCCGAAGGGTTCCGCGGCGCGACAGCCGTTCCATGACCCGCAAAAGCCCGGCCGCATCGCAATCGTCCGTCGTGACCAGGGCGATCCGCTTCATGGCCCGGGCTTTCCCCGGTCGGACGGGCGGATCAGCAGATCGGGCTTCTGGCCCGACCGCCAGGCCGCGGCGCGGCCCAGCAGATGCGCGCCGATCGGCGCGGTCATCAGCAGGAACAGGATGGCGATCAGCGCCCGGCTGGCCGCGCTGACGCCGCCGATATCGACCGCCGCCGCCAGCAGGGCCAGCGACCCCGCCAGGCTGCCCACCTTGGACGAGGCGTGCATCCGCGTCAGCGCGTCGGGAAAGCGCAGGATGCCGATGGCCGCGACCAGGGCAAAGCCCCCGGCCAGCAGCGCAAGGATCGCGGTCAGGATCTCAGTCATCGCTGTCGCTCCTGCGGCCAAGCCGCTCGGCGTAGCGGGCAAGAGCTACCACCGACAGGAAGCTGACCAGGGCAAGTGCCACCGCGATGTCCAGGAAGGCCTCGGATTCCGTGCGCACGGCGTAAAGGCCGCAGACCCCGATCACGGCGGTGGTCATCATGTCCAGGGCGACGACCCGGTCGGCCAGGCTTGGCCCCTTGGCCAGCCGCACGAAGCCGGTGCTGATGGCAATGCCCACCATGATCAAGGCCAGGGTGATGCTTGCCTGCATGATGTCGAATGGTGTCATGGGCGGAAAACCTTTCCGATGCGACGCTCCATCCCGGATTTCAGGTCGGCGACCAGGGCGGCTTCGTCGGTGGCATAGATCGAGTGGATCAGAAGAGCGCTGCGGTCCTCGGCCACATCCAGCGTCAGCGTGCCGGGTGTCAGCGTGATCAGGCTGGCAAGCAGGAAGATCTCGGCATCCGACTGGCCGTCCAGGGGCATCCGCACGATGGCGGGGTGCAGGTTCGGGCGGGGGGCTACGCAGTCGCGGGCCACCATGATCGAGGACTTTATCAGTTCCTTGATGAAATAGGCGATCAGCACCAGGGTCTGCGGCAAGGCCCGGAAGTAGTGGCGTTCCTCCCCCTGGGCGATCAGGTCGCGGGCGAACCACAGCGCGTAATAGCCGATGACAAAGCCCGCCAGCAGGTTCGGCAGCGAGAACCCGTTCCACAGCGCCGACCAGGCGAGCGCCAGAAAGACGTTGATGGAAAGAAGCTTCATCGGCGCGCCTCGCCCAGAACGGCCGCGACATAGGCGGCGGGATCAAGAAGCTGCTCGGCCCCCTTTGTCGCGAAATCCAGGAAGGCCGAAGGGAAGGCGCCGATGGCGACCGTCATGACCGCCAGGGCGATGATCGGCACCATCATCTGCCACCGCGCGGACGGGGGCAGGTCGGCCAGGGCGGGCTGGCGTCCTTCGGGATGGGCCTTCCAGAATGCCTCGGCCCAGATCTTGGTCATCGAGAAGATCGTCAGCAAGCCCACCAGCAGCGCGACCCCCGCCACCAGCCATTCGCCCAGGTCCAGCGAGGCCCGCACGATGACGAACTTGGCCCAGAAGCCCGACAAAGGCGGAAACCCGGCCAGCGAAAAGGCCGGGATGATGAACAATGCCGCCAGCAGCGGCGCGGATCGGTAAAGGCCGCCGATGGCGTAAAGATCCGACGATCCCGTCAGGCGGCGCGACACCCCGGCGATCAGGAACAGGTTGGTCTTCACGATGATGTGGTGCAGCAGATAGAAGACCGCGCCCATCACGGCCAGGGGCGTCATCAGCGCCAGGCCCAGCACCATGTAGCCGATCTGGCTGATGATGTGGAAGGACAGGATCTTGCGGAAATCGCTTTGCGCGGCCGCGCCCAGCACCCCTGTCAGCATCGTCAGCAGCGACACCCACAGCAGGATCTCGTGCGTGTAGCCGATGTCGCCCACGAAGATCAGCGTGAAGACGCGCATCAGGGCATAGACGCCGACCTTGGTCAGCAGTCCCGCAAACACCGCCGAGACCGCGTAATGCGGCGTGTGGTAAGACGCGGGCAGCCAGAAGAACAGCGGAAAGACCGCCGCCTTCATCCCGAAGGCCACCATCAGCATCATCGCGATCAGCGTCATCAGCCCCTGGTCGGGCGAGGCCGCGACGGCCCCGCGCAGATCTGCCATGTTCAGCGTGCCCGTCGCGCCGTAAAGCAGGCCTGCCCCCGCCAGGAACAGCACGGTGGCGATCAGGTTCAGCGTGACGTATTTGACCGCTCCGTCGATCGCCTGCTTCCTGCCCCCGATCACCAGCAGCCCGAAGGACGAGATCAGCAACACCTCGAACCAGACATAAAGGTTGAAAAGGTCACCCGTCAGGAAGGCGCCGGTGACGCCGCCCAGAAGCGACTGGAACAGGGCGTGGTATCCCAGCCTGGACGATTCCGGCCCGATCTCGGCCAGGGACCAGACGGCGACGGCAAGGCCGATGATCGCGGTGATCAGCACCATCGCCGCCGACAGGTGGTCGGCCACCAGGGTGATGCCATAGGGCGCCTGCCAGCCGCCGACCTGCCCCGCAACCACGCCCCGGTCCAGGACCACCGCCACCAGCAGCACCGCCGCCGCCAGCGAGACGACAGCGCCGGCAACGGACGCAAGATCCCCCATCCGCGAGCCGCGCAACAGGAAGGCCAGGACCGCCGTGACGAAGGGAATCAGGATGGGAAGCGCAAGAACCCAGCTCATCAACTGTCCTCGGCCGGTTCGGCGCTGCGCATCCGGTCCACTTCCAGGTGCCCGAAGCTGCGATAGGCGCGGATGGTCAGGGCCAGGGCAAAGGCGAACAGGCCGAAGCCGATCACGATGGCCGTCAGCAGCAGCGCCTGCGGCAAGGCATTGGCCATCGTGTCGGGGGGCAATGCCCCGGACGTGCCCAGCAGCGGCGGCGCGCCGGGCGTCAGGCGGCCTGCCGCCAGGATCGCCAGGTTCACGCCGTTGGACAGCAGCAGCAGGCCGAACAGAAAGCGCATCAGGTTGCCCGACAGCATCAGCCAGATCGCCATGCTGACCAGAAAGCCCGCAAGACAAGCGACAAGGGTTTCCATCACACCGTCTCCTCAAGCGCGAAGACCAGCGTCAGGATCGCCCCGAAGACGGCCAGATAAACGCCGATGTCGAAAACCAGGACCGTGGACAGGGCCAGATCCGCCAGGATCAGCCAAAGCCCCGTGAACGGGTCCAGGCCTGCCAGGGCCGAGGCCAGGCCGGACAGCACCGCAATTGCCATGCCCCAGACGCCGATGGCGCGCGGATCGACGCGCAGCGCCCGGCGGGCATCCTCGACCCCCGCCGCGAAGCTGTAAAGGACAAAGCCCGCAGCGCCGATCAGCCCGCCGATGAAGCCGCCGCCCGGGCTGTTATGGCCGCGCAGCAGCACGAACAGCGAAAACAGCAGGAACAGCCCCGTCAGGAACCGTGCGCCGACCGAGAGGATCAGGGAGTTCATGGCCCCGCCCTCCGCTTGCGCTTCAGGACGGCATAGGCGCCAAAGGATGCCAGCAGCACCACGATCAGTTCACCGAACGTGTCGAAGGCCCGGAAATCCACCAGAACGACGTTCACGATGTTGAGCCCATGTGCCAAGGCATAAGAGTTCTCCTCGAAGTAACTGGTGATGCTGCGGTCAAGGGGCGAGGCCGTGACCGAAAGGATGATCGCGGTGACGCAGAGGCCGGTGGTCAGGGCCACCACCCCGTGGGCCATCTGACGCCGGGGGCTTCGCCGCTCAGTAATGCCCGGCAGGCGCAGGGCCGCGATGGCGAACATGACCGCCGACAACGTCTCGACCATCAACTGCGTCGTGGCGACATCGGGCGCCCCGGCATAGATGAAGATCACGGCGACGCCGATGCCCACGGTTCCGATCCCCGCGATCGCCGCGATCCGGGAATGGGTGTTCAGCGCCAGCACCGCGCCCGCCGCGGTAAAGATCGCCGTCAGCCACAAAAAGGCCGAGCGGGGCAGTTCCATCGCAATCTCGGGCCGGGTGCGGATGATGGTCAGCCCAAGCGCCAGGGCAACAACGGCAAAGACCGCCATGAGATAGGCCGTCAGCCTGCCCGTCTGCAGCACCCGGGTCTGCCAGGCAGCCAGGACGCGCAGCCCGTCAAGCAGCCTGTCCCACCCGTCGTCCAGCGACGGAAGGCGCCGCAGGACCGGATCCACCAGGGCGGCGAAGCGGTCGCGCATCAGATACAGCATGACCCCCAGGGTGAAGGTGAGCAGGCTGAGGACAAAGGCCCGGTTGAACCCGGCCCACAGGTGCAGCCCTGCGGCGCGGTCCTGCAACAGGCTTCCGGTCAGGGCGCTGCCGACGACGGACCCCAGCAAGGGCTGGGCCAGCACCCCGACGACCAGCCCGCCAAGGGCCAGGATGACCGGCCCCGCCAGCATCTGCCACGGCGCCTCGTGCGGGGGATGGGGCGTGGCGACCGGCGCGCCGAAGAACGGGCGCAGCGCGATGATGCCCGCCACGGCGAACATCAGGGCATTGGCCGCAACGGCGGCGGCGGCGACAAAGGGCGCGGCCGTCATGGTTTCCGCACCCGCATAGATCAGTTCCTTCCCGATCCAGCCGATCATGGGCGGCAGGCCCGCCATCGAGGCGCAGGCAAGGACCGCTGCCAGGGCCGTCAGCGGCATGGCCCGCCCCAGCCCGCCCAGTTGCCCCACATCGCGCGTGCCGGTGCCGTGATCGACGGCACCCACAACCATGAACAGGCTGGCCTTGTACAGCGAATGGATGATCAGGAACGTCACCGCCGCCGTCAGCGCATAGGGATGGGCCCCGGCCAAAAGCATCGTGATCGTGCCCAGGGCCATCAGCGTGGTATAGGCAAGCGCCTGTTTCAGATCGCCTTGCCGCATCGCCAGGACCGAGGCCAGGACCGCCGTCACCGCCCCGGCGGTTGTCAGCGCCATGCTCCAGGCGATGGTTCCGCCCAGGGCAGGATGCAGCCGGGCCAGCAGATAAACCCCGGCCTTCACCATCGTAGCCGAATGAAGATAGGCCGATACAGGGGTCGGCGCCGCCATCGCGTTCGGCAGCCAGAAATGGAACGGGAACTGGGCCGACTTGGTAAAGGCCCCCAGCAGCACCAGCACCAGGATCGCCCCGTACAGGTTGCTGTCCTGAAGCCCCGGACCCGCCAGGATCTGCGCCAGGTCGTATCCGCCCGCCGCCGTGCCAATCAGGATGAACCCCGCCAGCAGCGCCAGCCCGCCGCCCGCCGTGACCAGCATCGCCTGCAAGGCGTTGCGCCGGGCGCGGGGATTGTCGTGGTCAAAGCCGATCAGCAGGTATGACGTGATGCTGGTCAGTTCCCAGAACAGGAACAGGGTGATCAGGTCGCGGGCCAGGACCAGCCCCAGCATCGACACCATGAAGGCGAACAGGAACAGGACGAACCGCCCGAACTGCGGGTGATCGCCCATATAGCCGGTGGCATAAAGAAAGATCAGCGACCCGATCCCGCTGATCAGCAGCCCGAAGATCAGCGACAGCCCGTCGACCATGAAGGCCAGCGAAATCCCCAGCGAGGGCGCCCAGTCCAAGGCGAACAGGACGGGACGGCCATCGACGACCGCAGGCACCATCAGCGCCATGCTGACAAGGATTAGGGCGGCAAGAATCGACGCTGCATAACCCAGCATCCGGCCCGCGCCATCAGACGCGCCGTCGAGCATGGCAATTCCTTAAAACTATCTCTTGTTCTCCGAATTTTAATCATGCTGTCGGCGGGGTATGGAAATTGATAATCAAACGGTATTCGATAGACATTCTCTATAAGGGATGCCGATGCCGACGCTCCAGCAGCTTCGATACCTTCTAGCAATCGCGGATACGCTGAACTTCAGCCGCGCCGCCGAACAATGCCACGTGACGCAGCCCACGCTCAGCATCCAGGTCAAGGAACTGGAAGCCCGGTTGGGCACGAAGCTGGTGGAACGCAGCCGGACACGCGTGCTTCTGACCCCGGTCGGTGCCGAGATCGCAAGGCGGGCGCGCATCATCGTGGCCGAGATCGACGACATCCGCGACATCGCCCGGCGCGAGGATCCCCATGCCATGCAAAGCCTGCTGCGCATGGGTGTCGTCCACACCGTCGGGGCCTATGTCCTGTCCATCGCCATGCCGACGCTGCGCCAATCCTATCGCGAAACCCGCATCCATGTTCGCGAGGAACGGTCCGAGGAACTGCAGCAGAACCTTGCGGACGGCCAGTATGACGTGATCCTTCTGCCCGAGATCCCCGTGCGCGAGGATTTCGCCTTCCACGTCCTGGTGACCGAGCCGCTGCACCTAGTGGTGCCTCAAGATCACCGCCTGGCCGGCCACAAGCGGGTCCAAGCCGCCGATCTGGCGGGCGAGACCATCCTGACGATGGAACGGCGCGAAGGCGCGACCGACGACGTGGCCCGCCTTTGCCGCGACGTGGGCGCGATCCAGGCCAGCGATTATGTGGGCACCACGCTGGACACCCTGCGCCAGATGGTCGCCGCCGGGATGGGCATCGCCCTCTTGCCCGCGCTTTATGTCCGGTCCGAGGTCATGCGCGAGGAACTGGTGGTCGCCATCCCCCTCAACCCACCCGCCCCCACCCGCAGCATCTGCATGGCCTGGCGGAAATCCTCCCAGCGTGCCGACACCTATACCGACTTCGCGGAAACGATCAGCGTTTGCCTTAGGCCCTGGGACGTGGACGCAGGCAGATAGGTCGCGTGGGGTCGAAGCATTTCTCGGTTGCAACCGAACCGGGATCAACGCTGCTGGCAAGGGAAGCGGGACATGCCATTAGAGCGATGATGCATGGGCAAAAAGGCCCGTCAGGGATCTGCTCTCAAATTCTCGATGTGCAGTTGGCGGAGGAAAATGGGGCCGGCCTCCAACCTTCTTCACATCATAGCAATCAATTCATCGTCTTTAACTTCTGGATGCTCTGCTGGTTTACATGACGTGCAGCCGGCCGCCCCTTCCATCAAGACGCGTTGCTTGCCGAACGGCATACCTTCGGGAACTGAACCTCCTCCTGACCATGAAGGCACATCGTGGTGGCCGGGGTGCCCTCCCCGCTGCGTCATCCAATAGCCGAGGCGCCTGAAACGCACCATGCCCCAGCTTCGCCCCAGTCGTATCTGGGCTTGGTCAACCGGGGCATCACGACAGTTTAGCCCCGGCCGGTCGGATCAGACCTTCACATAGTTCCGCCACGGATGCGCTTCCTGAAATCCCAGTACTTCCCGGATCTTGCGGTTGGAGAGCGGGGCTTCATCCTTGCCCATCGGCCGGGTGATAGGCGTATTCGGCGCATATTTCGCCAGAAACTCTGCCGTTGGCACCGTGGCGGTGATGGTGTCATTGACCGCGTTGAACACCTGATAGCCCAGTCCGTCCTTTTGCAGGCAAAGATGCACGATCTCGCCCAGATCGCGGGCGTCGATATAGCTCCATGCGTTGCGCTTGCGGCTCATCGGGTCGGCCAGGTAGCCGGGGAAGTTGGCGTATTCATGCGGCTCGATGACGTTGCCGATCCGCAGGCCGTAGACATCGGCACCATAGCGCATCGCAAAGGCACGGCCGGTCTTTTCGTTGACCACCTTCGACAGGCCGTAACTGTCCATCGGATCGATGTCGTAGTCTTCCTCAAGCGGGAACGAATGATAATCCTTGTCGCCCTCGGCAAAGCAGACGCCGTAGGTGGTCTCCGAACTGGCAAAGATCACCTTGCGCACGCCCAGCTTCATCGCCGCTTCCAGCACGTTGTAGGTGCCTACGGTGTTCTGCGCGAACGTGATGTTGTCTGGGTTGATCATCACGCGCGGCACAGCGGCGAAATGCACGACGGCGTCAGGGGCTTTCGGAGGTGCGCCGTCATCAAACCCATCGAAGCCGAAATGGGTGGTGAAGGCGTTGAAGACCTGGCCGCTGTCGGTGATGTCGGCGATCAGCGTGTTCACCCCCGGAAGGTCGAGCGGCTTGAGATCGACGTTCAGGATCTTGTAGCCCTTCGCCAGCAAATGGGGCACGGCATGGCGACCGGCCTTTCCTGTGCCGCCAGTGAAGATGATGCGTTTGGTCATGATGCTTTCCGGTTCCCTTGATCCGTTCATTGTCCTGCTTGACCCGTCGCGACCAGCATCACCCGGTCCTAAGGGGCATTCGCGCAAGAAAACGCCCTGGTGATGCGCCCGTCTTTCAGCAGCACCACCCGGTCGCCAATAGCAATCACTTCCAGCAAATCCGAGGGCATTACAAGGATCGACATGCTGTTTGCGATGCTGCAGGATCATGCGCTGCGCTTGCCGACACCCGAACAGATCGCCAATCTGTGCTGCCGCATTGATGTTTTTGACCCACCCGGAGAATGACCATGACGCAAGAGAAGGTTGGTTTTGTCGGACTTGGCCTGATGGGCCATGGCATGGCAAAGAACATCGTCGAGAAGGGCTATCCGCTGACCGTGGTAGCACACCGCAAACGCGCGGCGGTCGATGAACTGGTGTCACGTGGTGCCGTCGAAGCCGCATTGCTGGAAGACCTTGCGCGCAATTGCACCGTTGTTTTTATGTGCCTGACCGGCTCACCCGAAGTTGCGGCCGCCGTGGCGGCACTGAAGCCCGGTCTGGCACCGGGTGCGGTGGTGGTGGATTGTTCCACCTCTGACCCGACCGTCACTCTGCGTCTGGCGGCGGAACTGGCCGAGATCGGCGTGGATTTCATCGACGCGCCCCTGTCGCGCACCCCGAAAGAGGCATGGGCCGGAACGCTCGATTGCATGGTGGGGGGCAGCGAAACCGCCTTTGCGCGGGTGCAGCCGATCATCGCCACCTGGGCCGCCAAGATCGTGCATATCGGCGCGGTTGGCGATGGTCACAAGATGAAGCTTCTGAACAATTTCCTGTCGCTGGGCTACGCCGCGCTTTATTCCGAGGCGCTGACCCTGTCGCTCAAGGTCGGCATTCCTGTGGCCGAATTCGACAAGGTCATCCGGGGTGGCCGGATGGATTGCGGCTTTTACCAGACGTTCATGGAACATGCGCTGGATGGCAACCGCGAGGCGCACAAGTTCACTTTGGGAAATGCCTACAAGGACATGCGCTACGTCGAATCCATGGCAAATGGCTCGACCGTCGCCACGCCGATGGCCAGCGCCGTGAAGAACTCCTTTGCGCTGGCGATGGCTACAGGGGGCGATGGCCCGGAAGACTACGTGCCGCATCTGTCGGATTTCGTTGCCAAAGCCAACGGTCTTTGAAGACCAGCCAACGCCCCTATCATCCCGGCGGTGGGGGCGTTACGGAAGCTGGCGCGCCGCAAGAACGCGTCTACGCACTGCTTCCGCATTGCCATCTGTCGCTTCATTGAAGGCAGCACCTTGGTGACGCTCTCACGAAGGCTGAGGATGCCTTGCCTAAAGGCCGGTATGGTGGGGTAATCCGAAAATCCTTTTCTCGCGCCCCTAGTCTTGAGGCGGCGGGACCGTAGGAAGCCGCGTCGATCAGTCCTTGTAAGGATCGAACTCGTCTCCACCGGCCATGCAAACGATCAGCGGCCTGAGCGTGTGGATGATTTTGACAGTGCTGCCATGGTGGGCGAGAACGTCGCCAAGCTTCTTGTAGACTTCCGGCGCCTCGTCAGCCCCGGCTCCGCGCAGATGTGTCCCCGCTTGCGCGATCCTCAGCCGCACCGCCTCAAAGTCCACCGCGCCCCCTTCGGTATACCACTGGATGATCTTCTTCATCTTGCCGTTCGGCTGCTTCTGCTCGACAACGCGCTTGCGCCGTTTGCCGGCGGCCTTTGTCCGCGACATGATCCGGCCCGCACCGTGGATGGTCGAGTAGAAGGCTGCCCGCGACAGGTCGCTGTCCACGCCTTCGACGATCACCGAAGCATCGCCCATCGAGGATCCGATGAAGCTGCTCTGCCCGGGAAAAGCCGGCGTGGCGCCTTTTCGGACGACCCAAAAGCTCTCTCCGCCATGGATCTCCTGCCAGGCGAAGTTGTGGTGGTTGTGAACTTCCTGGGTGATCTTGCCGCCCAGGATGCCGACCACCGTCTCGCAGACCCAGTCGCGACCGGCATTGGCGTAGGCGCCGGCCAGCCGCATCGCCCTGATATAGTCGCGCCCGTGGCGGCTGTCGGTGTCGAGCGTATTGGGCGTCTCGTCCACGATATTCGGATTGTCGCCAGCGCGCTTCATGAAATGCGTGGCGATGGCATGGCCCAGCCCCCGTGACCCGAAATGCGCACCTACCCAGATCCGATCAGCCTCGTCGGCGAAGACATCAACATAGTGGTTGCCCGAACCGATCGTCCCCAGCTGCTCCAGTGCCTTTTTCTTGAGATCCGGATGGCTCTTGAGAAACCCGACCTCGTCCCAGGCCGGATCCTCGAAAACACGGTGAACGACAGGCGTGGCGTTCTTGCGTCCGACGCCGAAGGAAAGGCTTGCGAAGATCTGGTCGGCGAGGTTCGAC
>JAPSIP010000030.1 GCA_031178645.1 Paracoccus sp. (in: a-proteobacteria)
GCAGGCGGGGCGATGGAACGCGTCCTGCAGCAGGTTGTTGGGTTCTCAGCGGCAGGAGGATCAGCCATGACCCGTGTGACATTCAGCATCGACGATCTGGGCCCGTTCGACGGATCGGTCCGATACGGAAACCTGACCGAGGGCGAGATCGCCTTCACCGCGATCCCCGTCCGCGCGACCGAGTTCACCGGCGCCAGGACCATCAGGATCGCCCCCGAGGACGGTCCCGAGTTCGAGGCCACGGTGGTCAGGATCACGACCGACGGCGGCTATCGCCAGCAGTTCGACGACCGCATGACGGGCTATGTCGCCTTCCGCACCGGCTAGGGCCTCGCGTTCCGGTCGCCGGCAAGGGCCTGCCGGTCCTGATCCGGCACGCCCCTCCGAAGCCCTTTATCGCGGTTCGGCCATCAACCCCTTCACAAGCGCGAAGCTTGCGCCCAGCAGGACGATCGCAAAGGGAAAGCCCGTCGACACGGCCATCGCTTGCAGCGCGGCCAATCCGCCGCCCAGCAGCAGGGCGATGGCGATCAGCCCTTCGAAGGTGGCCCAGAACACGCGCTGCGGGGTCGGCGCGTTCATCTTGCCGCCCGCGCTGATCGTGTCGATCACCAGCGACCCCGAATCCGACGAGGTGACGAAGAACACGATGACCAGCACGATCCCCACCAGCGACGTGATCCCCGTCAGCGGCAGATGGGCCAGCATCTCGAACAGCTGCAGTTCAAGCGCGGCGTCCTGGACCGAGACCAGCCCCTGGTTCACCACCTGGCTGATCGCCGTCCCGCCAAGCGCCGTCATCCACAGGGTCGAGACGAGCGAGGGGATCAGCAGCACTGCGATCAGGAACTCGCGCACGGTGCGGCCGCGGCTGATGCGGGCGATGAACATGCCGACGAAGGGCGACCAGCTGATCCACCAGGCCCAGTAGAAGGCGGTCCAGCCCTGGCGGAAGTTGTCGTCGTCGCGGCCGACGGGGTTGGACAGCGCCGGCAGATACTGGGCATAGGCCTGCAGGTTTTTGAAGAAGCCCGTGACGATCTGCATCGTCGGCCCGGTGGCGATCACGAAGACCAGCAGCAGGACGGCCAGGCCCATGTTGATCTCGGACAGGCGCTTGACGCCCTTGTCCATTCCCGCGACGACCGATGCGGTGGCGATGCCGGTGATGACGATGATTAGGAAGATCATCGCCCCTGTGGTGGCCGGAAGCCCGAACAGGAAGTTCAGCCCCGCGCTTGCCTGCTGCGCGCCCAGCCCAAGCGAGGTGGACAGCCCGAAGATCGTCGCGAACACGGCCAGGATGTCGACCACATGGCCCGGCCAGCCCCAGACCCTTTCCCCGAAGATCGGATACAGGATCGACCGCAGGGTCATGGGCAGGCCCTTGTTGAACGAGAACAGCGCCAGCGACAGCGCGACGATGGCATAGATCGACCAGGGATGCAGCGCCCAGTGGAAGATCGTGGCGGCCATGGCCAGCCGCCGCGCGCCTTCCGCATCGCCGGGCACCCCATCCAGGGGCGCCCAGTCCGTGCGCGTTCCATCCGGCCCCGTGACCGGCCCGTCGAAGGCGGCGGTGTAATTGCCCAGGGGCTCGGACACGCCATAGAACATCAGGCCGATGCCCATCCCGGCCGCGAACAGCATGGAAAACCATGACACATAGCTGTAGTCGGGCGTCGCATCCGGCCCGCCCAGCCTGATGCGGCCAAGCGGCAGCACGATCAGCGCCAGGCACAGCAGCACGAACAGGTTGCCCACCACGATGAAGAACCAGTCGAGGTTCGCCGTCAGGAAATCCCGCAGCCCCGCGAACAGCGGATCCAGCGTGTTCTGGAACATCAGCGTCAGAAGGGTGAAGGCGACCACGCCCAGGGCCGAGATGCTGAAGACGATGTTGTGGATATCAAGCTCGAACACGAACCGGCGTCGGTAGTTGATGTTGTCCTGACCCACCTCGTAATCCGTCTGGATCACCTGGGTCGCGCCCTCTGGGGCGGGGATGGCATCGGGCGTCTGCGGGTCGAGGGGGACGGCTTGATCGGGCAAGTGCGGATCCTTTTCCGTGTCGCGTGGCTTCTGCCGGAAAGGGATGGCGGAACGGCCTGCGGGGTTGCCATGGGCAGGCCGCTCTCGGTCCCGTTACCGGCGGCGATTGTGAAGCCAAACAATCCGGGGCGCTGAAAGTTCAGCCGAAATGCCCCCGAAAGGCCATTCTTGCGCTATGGACACGCAAAAGACCCCGCAGAAGCGGGGTCCTGGGCAGGGCCATGGCCCCTGGTTCAGATGTCGTTGCCGAGCTTGCCTTTGACAGTGCCCGTCACGTCCTGCACCGAACCCTTGGTCTTCTGCGCCTTGCCTTCGGCCTGCAGGGACTGGTCGTCGGTCATCTTGCCGACGCCGTCCTTCACGCTGCCCGCCGTCTTGTTTGCCGCCGCCTTCATCTTGTCGGTCATCTCGCCCATTTTCGCGCTCCTTCATTTGCCTGATTTCGCAAGATCAACGCGGCCCACAGGTGGCCGTTCCGCCTGCGGGCGGCAGCCCGCGTGAACGTGATCGCGGCGTGACGGAAAGGCGGGAACACCCCCCCTCGCCCTGCATATTCCGATTGACTTGCCGCGAAATCCGACAAAAAGACTTGGGCGGACCGGCGGTGCCTGTCCCTGATCCTGCCTTCTTCAAGGAAATCACCATGTCGCTGCGCCGTCGATTCCCGCTGGTCCTGTGCCTGCTTCCCACATCTGTGCTGGCAAGCCCCGCCGAGGTGGTGACCACCTATGCCGACATCGCACTTGCGACCTATGGGGACAGCCTGTCCACGGCGCAGGCCCTGCGGGCGGCGGTGGGTGACCTTGTAACCGACCCTTCGCCCGAAACGCTGGCCGCCGCGCGCCAGGCCTGGACGGCCGCGCGCGTGCCTTATCAGCAGTCCGAGGTGTTCCGCTTCGGCAATCCGATCGTCGATGACTGGGAAGGGCGGGTGAACGCCTGGCCGCTGGACGAGGGGCTGATCGACTATGTCGCCGAAGGCACCCCCTCGGCCGAGGATAACGAGCTGGCGCAGTTGAACGTGATCGCCAATCCTGTCCTTGAACTGGGATCCGAGACGCTGAATGCTGCGACCATCACTCCCGACACGATCCGCGCGCTGCACGAGGCTGGCGGGATCGAGGCCAATGTCGCCTCGGGCTATCACGCGATCGAGTTCCTGCTGTGGGGGCAGGATCTGAACGGAACGGGACCGGGCGCGGGAAACCGTCCGCACACGGATTTCGAGGCGGGCGATGGCTGCACCAACGGCAATTGCGACCGCCGCGCCGACTACCTGCTCGCTGCGACCGATCTGCTTGTGTCCGACCTGCGGGAAATGACTGCCAACTGGGAAACCGGCGGACCCGCGCGCGCCGCGGTCACGGCCGATCCGCAGGCCGGGCTGCGGGCCATGCTGACCGGGATGGGCAGCCTGTCCTATGGCGAACAGGCGGGCGAGCGGATGAAGCTGGGCCTGATGCTGAACGACCCCGAGGAAGAGCATGACTGCTTCTCGGACCAGACCCATCTCAGCCACTACCATGACGGACTGGGCATCCAGAACGTCTATCTGGGGCGCTACGTGCGAGTGGATGGGACCGAGGTTGCTGGCCCGTCCCTGTCGGGACTGGTGGCCGACGCGGATGCTGGCGTGGATCAGGCGCTGCAGGCCGATCTTGGTGCGACGATGGTGGCGCTGACCGCGCTGCGCGACAAGGCCGAAGCGGGGATGGCCTATGACCAGATGCTGGCGCCGGGCAACCAGGACGGCGCGGGGATCATCCAGGCCGGCGTGGACGGGCTGGTGAAACAGGCGAAATCCATCGAGCGCGCGGTCGCGGCCCTTGGCTTGAACGGCATCGCCTTCGAAGGGTCCGAGAGCCTCGACGATCCGAACGCGGTCTTCCAGTAAGGAGGGCCTGCCGTGGCACGCGCCTTGGTCAGGATAGCGGCGGCCCTGGCGGCCTGCCTCGGCGCGGCTGCCGCGCCGGGCCTGTCCGACACACCGTCCGACGCGCTGCGGGCGGTGCCGGTGGCGCCCGGTCCGGCCATGGCCACGGACTGGCAGGGTGAACCCCATCTGCCGATCATCCCCCGCACCGAAGCCGAGGCCGCGCGGATCGCGGCGGTGCTGGCGCCGCCCGCCGATTTCACCCGGCCTGAGTCCTTCGAGGACAAGCCCGCCGGGGCCGCCACGGCGCGCTTCGTCCCGACGGCGGATGCCTTTTCGCATTTCCCGCCCAACCTGCCCCCCACGCGCGAGATGGACTTCAAGCTGGGCAACGCCATCTTCCGCAAGCTCTGGGCCGGCGCCCCGTCCTCGACCAGGGGCAGCGACGGGCTGGGGCCGCTTTACAACGCCCGCGCCTGCCAGAACTGCCACATCAAGGACGGGCGCGGGCATCTGCCCCATGGGCCGGACGACAGCCGCGTCTCGGCCTTTCTGCGCCTGTCGGTCCCGGGCGGCCCCGCCCGGCCCCAGATCCCGGACTATATCCCCACCAGCCCCGACCCGGTCTACGGCGCCCAGTTGCAGGACCTGGCCCTGGCGGGCTTTCTGGCCGAGGCGCGGATGGGCATCGCCTGGGCCGAGGAACCTGTCACCTTGGCCGACGGCACGGTCGTCACCCTGCGCCGCCCCTCCTTCGCGGTGGAAAGTCCCGCGCATGGCGCGCCGCATCCCGACCTGCAGGTCTCGGCCCGCGTCGCGCCGCAGATGATCGGCCTCGGCCTGCTCGAGGCGGTGCCCGTGGCCGACATCCTGGCCCTGGCCGATCCCGAGGACCGGGACGGGGATGGCGTATCCGGCAGGCCACAGATCGTCTGGTCCAGCGAATTCGACCGCCCGATGCTGGGCCGCTTTGGCCACAAGGCCGGCAACGCGACGATCCGCGAACAATCGGCAAGCGCCTTTCTGGGCGACATGGGCCTGTCGAACCCGCTGTTCCCTTTTGCCTTCGGCGAATGCAGCGAAGCGCAGGCCGCCTGCCGCGCCGCACCCGCCGGGCAGGAACCGGACATCCGCGACGGGCTTGAGGTGGACGGCCAGGCCTTGGACCTGGTCACGTTCTACAGCCGCAACCTGGCGGTGCCGGCCCGGCGCGGCCTGGACGATCCGCAGGTCCTGCGCGGCAAGAAGATCGCGCATGACATCGGCTGCACCAGTTGCCACAACCCCAAGTTCGTGACGCACCGGCTGGACGACCGGCCCGAACAAAGCTTCCAGTTGATCTGGCCCCATTCCGACATGCTGCTGCACGACATGGGCGAAGGGCTGGCCGACAACCGGCCCGAAAGCCGCGCGACGGGCCGCGAATGGCGCACCGCGCCCCTGTGGGGCATATCGCTGAACGGCACCGTTACGGGCGTCGAAAGCTATCTTCATGACGGCCGCGCCCGTTCCCTGATCGAGGCGATCCTGTGGCATGGGGGCGAAGCCCAGCCTGCCCGCGACGCGGTCGTCGCGCTGCCCACCTCTGATCGAAAGGCGTTGATCGCATGGCTGCAATCGCTCTGACCCGCGCAGCGGCCCTTGCGGCGCTACTGGCCACGCCCGCCACGGCCGATCTGGCCGAGGCCGTGGATCAGGTCATCACCCCCGCCTATGCCCGGCTGGCCGATGCCGCGGCAGACCTGGACGCCGTTGCCCGGCGAGACTGCGCCCCCGGGGCAATGCAGGCGCCGTTCCAGCAGGCTTGGGACGCCTGGGCGCGGATCGATTTCCTGCGCCTCGGCCCCGCCGAGGAAGAGGGGCGGTCGCTTGCCATCGCCTTCTGGCCCGATCCGAAATCGTCCGGCCTGCGGGCGCAGCAGGCGCTTGTCGCGGGCGATCCGCAGGTGATCGCGGACCCCGCCCGCTTTGCCCAGGTTTCGGTCGCGACGCGCGGGCTGTCGGGGCTGGAACGGCTGCTTTACCCTTCCGCCGTGACGGGCCCCGAGGACAGGCTTTGCGCCCTCCGCCGCGCCACGGCGGCGGATCTGGCGCGGATGACGGCCGACATCGCTGCCGAATGGCCCGCCCATGCGGCGCTGCTGACGACGCCCGGCGACGCGAACACCAGCTATCTGACCACGGACGAGGCGCGGCAGGCGCTGTTCACCCAACTGGTGACGGGGCTGGCCTCGCTGGCCGACGGGCGGCTTGGCCGCCCCTTGGGGACGTTCCAGAAGCCCCGGCCGGAACGGGCCGAGGCGGTGGCGTCGGGCCGCAGCCTGCGCAACATCCGCCTGTCGCTGGAAGGGCTGCGGGATCTGGCCCTGGCGCTGCACCCCGACGCGCCCCAGACCCGGGCCGCCTTTAACCGCGCGCTGTCGCTTGCCGACGACCTGGACGACCCGGTCCTGGCGGGCGTTTCCACCCCCCAAGGGCGGCTGAAGGTCGAGATCCTCCAGCAGGCGGTGCAATCCGCCCAGGCTGCCGTCGAAACCGAGATCGGGGCGGCGCTTGGCGTCTCGGCGGGGTTCAACGCGAAGGATGGCGACTGATGGCCAACCGGCGGACGGTGATAAAGGGGCTTGCGGCGGCGGCGATCCTGCCCCGCCGGGGCTGGGCTGCGGCAGGATCGCCCGCCTGGGTCGCCGCGGCGCGGGCGCCGGACGACAGCCACGCCCTTTACGGCATCAACGCGCAGGGTGGCTTGCTGTTCGCGGTCCCGCTGCCCGGTCGCGGCCATGCCGCCGCCGCTCATCCCGGCCGGGCCGAGGCCGTGGCCTTTGCCCGCCGCCCCGGCCTGTTCGCCCTGGTGCTGGACTGCCGAACAGGCGCCGTCCTGCACCGCCTTGCGCCGCCCCCGGGCCTGCAATTCAATGGCCACGGCGCCTTTTCGCCCGACGGCAGGCTGCTCTACACCTCCGAGGTCGTGGCAAAGGGATCGGCGGGCCGCATCGGCATCTGGGATGCCGCGCAGGACTATGCCCGGCTGGGTGAGATGGACAGCCACGGCATCGGCCCGCACGAAGTGCGGACCCGCGCGGATGGGGAGATCATCCTGGCCAATGGCGGGATCGAGACCGACCCGCAGGACCGCACGCCCCTGAACCTGGACCGGATGCGGCCGAACCTTGCCATCCTGTCGCCCACGGGCGGGCTTCTGTCCCGGACCGAACTGGATCCGGGCCTGCACCAGAACTCGATCCGGCACCTGGCGCTGCTGCCGGGCGGGGTTGCCTTTGCCATGCAATGGCAGGGCGATCCGGCCGAGACGGTCCCGCTTCTGGGTATCCTTGGCCCCGATCTTCGCCTTGCCTCCCCGCCCGAGGATCAGGGGGCGGCCATGCGCGGCTATGCCGGGTCGGTCGCAGCCAATGGGGGGCTGATCGCCCTGACCTCGCCCCGCGGCGGGGTGGCGATGATCCATGACGACGGCGGCGCCCACCGCGCCACCCTGCGCCGCGCCGATATCTGCGGCGTGGCCCCGGCGGCCGACGCCCCCTTCACCTTCACCGACGGCGGCGGCGCGATCTGGGCCGCCGATGAAGCCGGCCTGCGCCTGCGCGCCCGCCACGACCTGTCCTGGGACAACCACCTGGTTTCCATCGGCTAGGCGCCAGCTTTCCCGGTGAGGCGGGAAGCGCCGGTGACCCCGCCAGAGCGGAGGCCGGTGAAGGGACGGAACCCTGCTGACAGTGCCGCACCGCAAGATGCAGAACTGCAACAGGAAGCCGCGGACCTATGCTGTCTCAGCCTCGATCAGGTTCTAGGGCAACGATACACCATGCTGGGGGCGCTTCGCCGCCTCCCGCCGTTCCATTGGGGCAGCAGCCCACCACTTGAAGGACAAGCCATGGCGACATCCCGTGCCCATGCGGCCACCAGCCATGCCAGCCGCTATCTGCAGCAGCTTTGCAAGCACTGGAGCCACCGCTTCGCGGTCGAGTTCGACGACCGTTCCGGCCGGATCGCCTTCAGCGACAGCCAGGCCGTGACCCTGTCAGCCACCGAAACCGGGCTGGACGTCCAGATCAGCGACGCAACGGGCGAAGGCCTGGACCGGCTGGAGGGCGTGGTGGCCGACCACTTGCAACGCTTTGCCTTCCGCGAGGATCTGGTCTTCGACTGGAAACGGGACAGCGCCGGGCAGGCGGCCGGCTAGTCGATGACGACCACCGGGCGCCCGCGCAGATGTTCCACATGGATGCGGGTGTCGAACAGCGCGGACAGGCTGTCGCCGGTCAGCGTCTCGGACGGGGGACCGGCGCGGAACAGGCGCCCCCCTTTGAGGCAGATCACCCAGTCGGCATGGCGCACGGCCATGGCAAGGTCGTGCATCACCACGACGATCGCGCGGCCTGTGCCCGGACGCGACAGGTCGACCAGCCGGGCCATGATGTCGGACGCATAGCGCGGATCAAGCGCGGACAGCGGTTCGTCCAGCAGCATCCAGGGCGTGGATTGGGCATGGTTCATGGCGATGAAGGCGCGCTGTCTTTGCCCGCCCGACAGGGTATCGAGGCGGCGGTCCAGAAGGTCGTCCAGATCCAGGTCGCGGATCGCCTGCGCGACGATGCGGCGGTCCTCATCGTTGGGACGGCCCCTGTGGTGGGGCCAGCGGCCAAAGGCCACCAGGTCGGCCACCGTCAGGCGGGGCAGGGCGGGCGTCACCTGCGGCAGCAGCGCCAGCATCCTGGCGCGATCCGTCGCCCGCGCCGCCGTGATGTCCGTTCCATCGACGCTGACCTGGCCGGATGTCGGCCGGGTCAGGCCCGACAGGCAGTAAAGCAGGCTGGACTTGCCCGCGCCATTGGGACCGATCACCGCCGTCAGCCCTTGCGGCGGGATCCGGGCGCTGATGTCGTAAAGGATCGTCTTGCCGTCGATGGCAAGGCCAAGGTTCGATACCCGTATCATGCCGTCCGCCTTTTCAGGACCATCACCAGGAACACCAGCCCGCCCAGGGATTCCACGATGGCGGGCAGGGTGGATTGCAGGCCCAGCAGCCTTTCGAACAGGAACTGCCCGACGATCAGGATCAGCGCGCCCGTCAGCGCCGCGCCGGGGATCAGCACCGCATGGCGCCACTGCGGCAGAGCGGCCGCGGCAAGGCTTGCCGCCAGAAGGCCCAGGAAGGTGACCGGCCCCGCCACCGCGGTCGAGGTCGCGACCAGCATCGCCACCACCGCAAGCGCCGCCATCGTCAGCCGCTCGTGATCGACCCCCAGCGACCGCGCGCTGTCCCGCCCCATAAGCGCGACGTCCAGCACCGGCGCCAGACGCCAGGCCAGCAGAAGGGCCAGCAGCAGGATGGGCGCCGCAAAGGCCACCTGGACCGGATCCACCGAATTGAAGCTGGCAAAGGTGGCGGCCTGGGCCAGGGCGAACTCGGTCGGGTCCAGCAGCCGCTGCACGAAGCCCGTCAGGCCGCGCATCAGCACGCCCAGGATCACCCCGGTCAGGACCAGCCGGGTCATGTCGGACGATCCGGCCCGCAGGACGCTGGCGAACAGGGCGACGGCAATGGCGCACAGGCACAGGATCTCGACCAGGAACTTCGGGAATGCGGGAAGGGCGGCATAGCCCACGCCCCCCAGGACAAGCACCAGCAGGGTCTGGATCAGCACGAACAGCGAATCGAAGCCGACGATGCCCGGGGTCAGCAGGCGGTTGGCGGTGATGGTCTGGAAGATCACCGTGGCCGCACCGACCGATCCGCCGACGATGGCAAGCGCAGCCAGCCTGGTGGCGCGCAGCGACAGGATGAAGCCATAGGGGCCTTGCAGCCCCCAGGTCAGGTAAAGGGCCGCCGCGCCCGCGCAGGCTGCGGCCAGGATCAGCAGGGACCGGTCAGCCATGGTGGCGGGGCACCTTGCCAGGGGCATAAAGCAGCCACAGGAACAGGACCGCCCCCGCAACGGCGAAGATCGTGCCTGCAGGGATTTCATAGGGCCAGCGGATGACGCGGCCCAGGATGTCGGATGCTAGGACCGCGCCGCCGCCCGCCGCCGCGATCATGGGCAGGTTGGCGCGAAGGTTGTCACCCCTCCAGCGGGACACGATGTTGGGAACGATCAGCCCGACGAAGGGCAGCACCCCCACCGTGACCACAACCGCCGCGACGATCACCGACACCACGACCAGCCCCGACAACAGCGTCCTGCGGTAATCGAGGCCAAGGCTGCGGGCGCGATCCTCGCCCATGCTCAGCATCGTGATCCGGTCGGCGATGGCATAAAGCAGCGCCGCAAGTCCCGCGATCAGCCACAGCAGTTCATAGCGGCCCTGCAGCACGCCCGAGAACTCGCCCAGTTGCCAGCTGGACAGAAGCTGCATCAGGTCGGTCGTCCAGCCGATCCAGGTGACGGCCGATCCCAGGATCCCGCCATAGACCAGCCCCACCAGCGGCAGCAGGATCGGATCCTCGCGCGGAATATGGCGCGCCAGAAGCAGAAAGCCCGCCGTCCCCGCAAGCGCCGCGACCGAGGCGACGATCATCTTGCCCAGCAGCGACGTGCCGGGCGCGATCAGCGTCACGGCCAGCAGCCCCGCCATCGCCGATTCAGGGGTGCCGGTCAGGCTGGGCTCGACCAGGCGGTTCTGCACGGCCATCTGCACCACGGCCCCGGCAAGTGCCAGCCCCGCGCCCGCCAGAAGCGCCGCGGCCGTGCGCGGCAGCCTGCTGGCCAGGAAAAGCTGTCCCCCGTCGGCCCCCGACAGGTCACCCGCGCCGATCCCGAGGCTTGCCACGGCAAGAACCCCAAGCGCCAGCCCCGCAGCGGTCCGGCCCCTCATCAGGCGCCGGCGTCCGCAAAGGATTGGCGCAGTTGTTCAAGGGTCAGCATCAGCG
>JAPSIP010000305.1 GCA_031178645.1 Paracoccus sp. (in: a-proteobacteria)
CTCCACGACCAGATGGTGGGGAGCACCGAACAATCGGACTTCGACGCCCTGCCTGCGCCTGCCCCCTTGGCCGGCGTCAGAAACACAGGATCTCGGCCTCGGCCTCGGCGCGTTTCAACTGGGCCACGATCTCGGTCATCTGGGCCATGCTCTTGAACATGCCTGAACGCTCGCCCGTTGTCTGCTGCATCCGAAGCACGGTTTCCGCCCCCACATAATCGTCAAAGGGCAACACTTCGGCAATCTGGTCTATGGCGCAGGAACAGCGGTCCAGCATGTCGCGGGTCTGGCCGTTGGTGGCCATGCAGGCAAAGACATATTCGGCCCGCGCATTGGTCGGATAATCGTTGACCGCCTGCGCGTGAACCGGCGCGCCCGCAGCCAGGGCCGCCGCCACCATCAAGGCCCCCTTCATTGCAGCGTCATCCTGTTCAGATAGGCGGGTTCCGCCCCTTGGGTTTCCGCCCGGAACTCGCGGATCGGCTGCCGGGGATCGCCCAGAACGAAGGTCAGCGTCAGCGTCTGGAACCCGCCCATCCGCGCGCCGTTCGGGTCGTCGGCAAAGGGCGTGAAGCTGGCAACCGACTGCTGGCCCTGCTGGGTGATCTGGCCGCCGCGGAACAAGGCGTCCTTGATGCGGTTGCGGATATAGAAGGGGCTTCCTCCGGTCAGGCCGGCCATGTCGCGGGCGGTCTGTTCTAGGAAGAAGGTCAGCACCGGATCCCCGCCCGAGATGGGGAACGGCCCGATCTGCCGGGTGCGACTGTCGGTCTTTTGGGTCAACTGAAGAACCGGCTGCTGATCTGACGGATCGATCGTTTCGGCCAGGGTCACGCTGCCGTCGTCGATGGGCAGGAAGCCGGGCTGTTCCGGCCCCTCGACATGGACCGTCCAGCGAAGTTCCTTTCCGTCCAGCGACCAGGGGCCGCGTTCGGCGAAAACCGCATCCCCCGCCTCACCGGCATGGACATGGCCTGCAGTCAATATCGACAGGCCCAGCCACAAAGCCGCGGCAATGGCTTTTCTCATCATGTTCCTCCCATTCCAGGGGTCAGAGTTGCGCCGCCCGCGGCCAAGGACAAGCCCACCCCCCGGTGCATCGGCCTTTGGTCGCAGATCATGCCAGGATCCCGCCCAGCATCTCGGCCAGCTCGGTCGGACGCACGGGCTTTTCCATCAGATGCACCTGCATGGCCGCGCAACTGCGGGCGATCTGGGGGTCGCGATGGGCGGTGATCATCACGGCGGGGATGGGCTGCCCCGCCCCTTGCCGCAGGGCCGCGATGGCATGGACGCCGGTGTCGCCATTCTCCAGGTGGTAGTCGGCCAGGATCACGTCGGGCGGATCGTCGCCCATCGTCGCCAGGGCCTCGGCCGTGCCGCCGGCAAGGCGGGCCACCATGCCCAGCCGGTCGCGCAGGATCATCTCGTAGCCCCGGCGCATCCCCTGGTCATTCTCGACCACCAGAGCCACGCGCCCACGCAAAGGCAGAAGCGAGTTTTCGGGCCGGGGCGGCGCGCCGACCTGTTCCTGGTCCACGACCGGCAGGCCCACGCGGAAGACGGTGCCGCGCATGGCCTCGGAATCCAGGCGGATCGGGTGGTTCAGCTTGGCGCAAGCGCGGCGCACGATCGACAGGCCCAGGCCCATGCCGGGGGTGGCGGTGTCGTGCGACAGCCTCTGGAACTCGTCGAAGATGCGGTTGCGGTCCACGGCCGGAATGCCGACGCCGGTGTCATAGACGCACAGCCAGCACATCCCGCCCCGCCTGCGCGCGCCCACCACCACGCCGCCGCGATGGGTGTACTTGATCGCGTTCGAGACAAGGTTCTGCGCGATGCGGCGAAGAAAGACCGGATCGCTTTCGACCACGGCATCGGTCGGCACAAAGGACAGTCGCAGCCCCTTGGCCTCGGCCAGGGGCGCGTATTCGATGGCCAGCCTGCGGAACAATTCGCCCAAGGGGACCGGCTGGCGGTGGAACTCGATCCGCTGGCTGTCCAGGCGCGAGATGTCCAGGACCGCGTGCATCAGTTGTTCCACCGATTCGAAGGCGCCCGAAAGCCGGTCGGTCAGCTCGCGCTGCTGTTCATCCATCCGCGTATCGGTCAGCGCCGACAGAAACAGCCGCGCAGCCGACAACGGTTGCAGCAGGTCGTGGCTGGCCGCACGCAAAAAGCGGGTCTTGGAGCGGTTCGCCTCCTCGGCGCTTGCGCGGGCCACGGCCAGTTCGCGGTTTCGCTGCGACAGGTCGGCAAGCGCGCGTTCCAGGTCGCGGGTGCGGACCATCACCTCTTGTTCCAGGGCCACGGCGGCCTGGAACATCGACCAGGCCGAGCCGCGCGATTCCTCCAGCCGGTCGATGCGGTCGATCAGGACCTGGTTGATGCGGGCCAGCTTTTCGACCCGGCGTTCGGGGCCGTCGTCGTCACGCAGCATGGGGATCACGCGGCATCGGGCGCCGCATCGGCATTGGGCATGAAGGCCAGGCCCACGAAGGTCTGGTTCACATGCATCCCGCTGTGCTGTTCGC
>JAPSIP010000031.1 GCA_031178645.1 Paracoccus sp. (in: a-proteobacteria)
CCGGCACTGATGCGTTCCGTCAGCGTGCGCGCGATGCGCTCACGTCGCGCCGTCGCCGAGCGGGTGCAGCGGGCGCTTCAGTCCGGGAGCAGCGCCCAGAGCATCTCCAGGGCCTGTTGCTGGCGCTGCAGCGTTTCCTTCAAGGTCTGTGCGACTGGGGCAGCCGTCCGTGCCGCCGCCAGATCCATCCGGACCCCGTCCGCGTTCTGGGCCAGTTGGCGGGCCTGGCCATCCTGCACCTCGGCCCGCTGCCGCAGAACCTGTAGGCGGGCCTGCAATTCGTCGCCGATCATGGTCTCGATCGCGGTGACGCGCTGGACCTTCTCGGTGACCTGCGTCGACCGATCCCCGTAGATCTGGCTCAGCCTGTTCATCTCGCGGCGTTCCTGGGCCAGTTCCCACCGCAGGCGCTGCAGGGGTTCGGGTTCATCGGTGGCGCTCAGCCCCCGATCCGCTATGGCTGCCGCGACCGACTGCATCTCGGCGCGGGTCATGAACCGCTCTTGTTCCAGATCGCTTTGGCGGGTTTCGATCAGCGCCAGCCGTCGCTGTATCTCTGCTTCCTCCTCGGCCAGGCTGGAGTTTTCCATGAAGTCGTCCAGTGCGGCGCGATCTTCCGCCATGCGGGCGCGGCCCGCCTCGATCCCGGCATTCATCCACAGACCGGCCTGGCGCACGTCATCTTGATGCCGCGACTGGGACTGGCTGCGATAGGCATCCAGCAAGGCCGTTGGAACAGCCTGGGCAAGCCGGGGATCGCGCGATGTGAACCCGATGGTGACAACGGTGCCGGAACCCTGGCGCGCGACGGTCAGCCTGTCGCGGAAACGCTGGCGCAGCGCGACCTCTTCGGCGGGGCGGTCGCCTTGCACCGTGTCGGCTGCGGGCTGGGCGGGGTTCGGGCCCCATCCGTCGGCCATTGCGCCCAGACGCTGGAGCAGGGCCGGAACTGCCGGGTCGGGATCGAATTCAGGCAAGGTGGCGATCTTCAGGTCCGCGATGACCTGGTCGATCACCTCGTTGGACAGCATCCGCTCGATCTCGGTATCCAGCGTGGGCGGCGGGACAGCGCGGCCGTCCTCTGCTGCAAGCGCAAGGGCGGGCGAGGCCGTGACCATGACCCTGGTTTCGGCATGGAACAGCTTGGGAAAGGCCAGGATAGCCGGAAGCGCCAGCAGGCAGATCACGGCCACGATGGAGGCGATCAGCCACAGGCGGCGGCGGATCATCCGCCATGCCGCAAGCCAGACATCCGTTCCGTCAGCCTCGGGCATCTGCGATGGCGCGCCCATCTCGACGGGCTGGGGGAAGGGCAGCTTGACGATCCCGGTCATGGCAGCTTCCCGAACAAGGGGGTTTGAGGAATGGCCCTGGCATCCAGTGCTTCGAGCCGGTGCAGGTATCTGGTCATGCTGAAGTCGGTTTCATAAAGCCGGCGGGCTTCCTGCCCCAGGCGGCCGCGCAGGCCTTCGTCCTCGATCAGGCGCCGCAGGGCCGTGGCCAGGGCCGGCACATCGCCGGGTGGAACAAGCAGGCAGTTCACCTCGTCCACCAGCACCTCGTCATGGGCGCCGACGCGGGTGGTGACGACCGCCAGGCCCTGCGCCAGTCCTTCAAGGACGGACATCGCGAAGCCCTCGGCATGGGAAGGCAGCGCAAGCATGTCGGCGTCGTCGCGCAGCTTCTGTGCGGTCGCGGCGTCCACCCAGCCGGGAAGGCGCACCTTGTCCGACAGGCCCAGCCGGGCGAGGGTCCGGCGCGTTTCGTCCACGTCGCCGTCGCCTGCCAGCACGGCAGTCCAGGCCTTGTCCCGCACCTCGGGCCGCGCCAGAGCCTCGACCAGTTCCGGCACGCCCTTGCGCGCGCTGAGGCGGCCGAGGAACAGGATGCGTGTGCCAGCGGATCCCTGGCGCTGCCGCCGGCCGGGATCGGGAACGCAGTTGCGCAGAACCACCACCCGCGAGGGATCGACCCCCAGCCTGCCGGTCACAGTTGCCGCGTCGCGCTGGCCCAGCACGATGACCTGGGCCGCCCTTGTGAAAAGCCGCCTGATCGCCCTTTGCTGCCAGGCCGGGCGGCGATCCAGGTCGGCGGCATAATCGTAGTCGTGCAGGTGCAGGACATAGGGCCGGCCCAGCATGTTCGCCCAGGATCCCAGGATCAGCTTGCGCAGCGTGCTGCCCCGGCCTGCAATGTGCAGGTGCTGGACGGTGTCGGACGCGGAAAGGGCCATCGCCGTCATCGCCGCGACAAGCCTGAAGCTGGAACCCAGCGGGCGCCATTTGCTGCCGCGCGTATCGCAGACGCTGTGGCGCAGACGCGCCCCATCCGTGGCAAGGACATAGCTGACCAGCCGGCCGATGCCGCCGCCATGTTCCGTGCCGCCCGCGACATGGTGGCGGACGACCGGAATCTTCTGGCGGTGGTGTGGTTGATGGAACGACATTGCTGGAAACTTCGGGCTGGAACCGTGCCCCTCCATCACGACGCTGTTGCGGATTTGGGGCAACTGCGATGCGAGGTCACGCGATGCCTCCTTTCGGCCAAGCTTGAGCCGAAGGGATGACCGAATCGTTGTAGATGGTCATTGCATGTGCGCCGATGGTGCAGGGAGAGTTCGGCCCCACGCTCCAGTCATGGGCGCGCGCGCCCATGGCTAGGCGCAGATCGGGATCGCGCGCCAGGCGCAGCAGGGCATCGGCCAGTGCAGCGGGATCCTTGGGCGGGACGACCAGGCCCATCCCGACCGGATTGACGGTGGACGCCAGTTCCCCCACATCGGTGACGACGACGGGTTTGCCGAAGGACCCGGCAAGATGCAGCACGCCGCTTTGCGAGGCTTCGTCATAAGGCAGGACCACCAGGTCCGCATCGGTGAACAGTTGTGCGACCGCATGGTCTTCGACAAAGCCGCGATGGATGTCGTAGCGGCTGGTGTCGCCCATCTCGGACGCCAGGGACCAGGGGTCGTCGCCGCGCCCGGCGATGACGATGCGCAGGCCAGGCAGCTTGTCCCGCAGCAGCCGTTCGGCCCGCAGCAAGGTTTGCAGGCCCTTGTAGGCATAGATCCGGCCGAAAAGCAGCACCGTGAACTGCCCGGGCGGAGCCTTCCTGGTCAGGCCCAGATCGGCTGCAAGCCGGGCATAGCGGTCGATCGCAGGATGGGGCAGGACATGGACCCGATGCGGATCCTTGCGGAACTGCGTCGCTGCCGCCTGGCGCAGTTGTTCGCCATGAACGACCAGATGGTCCGATTGCCTTGCCATCATCCCCGACGCCCAGGAAGGCAGCCGCGCCGTGTCGCGATCGCCCGGATGCACCGTCACATCATGCACCGTCGTTACCAGGGGCCAGGGCCAGAAGGGCACGGCGGCATTCAGCCACAGCGTCGTGTTGCTGAGGACATGAACCACATCGGGGCGTGTGCGGCCGATCCTGCGCGTCAGTCCGGCAAGGAAAAGGGGATTGAGGGGGCTGCGGGTGCGGGGCCAGTCCACAAGGTGAAGCTGGATGCGGTGATCGAACCACCGGCGCAATTGGTCATAGCGCGAGACCGGCAGGATGGCCTGCACCGCTGCATGAGGTGCAAGCCCGTTGGCGAAGGCGATGGTGTAATCCACCGGCTCGGACGAAACCAGGGTGACCCTCATGATGTGCCGACCTCGGGCTGTCCCGCTGCGCCACGGGGGGCGGCCATGGCGCGCAGCGCCGTGCGCAATCGCCTCAGCGGATGCGGCTCTCCTGCGTCGCGCAGGGCGTGCATGAACAGGGCAAGCCGGCCGGGTGCCTGGGGATGATCCAGCCGCGCCAGTGCCGTGGCACGTTCGAAATGATCCGCGACATCCAGTCGCTCGGGCCGGCCCTGGGCGGCCAGGAAGATGTTGGTGACCCGGACGGTTTCTTCCCAGTGGGAAATGCGCCGGGCTAGCATCGCATCGTCCGGGCTGCTGCGGTACCAGGCATTGTCATGGATGCGGTAAGCGCCAAGGGCTTCGGGAATCGCCACCACGGGCGCCAGAAAGGGCAGCACGCCGGTGATCCAGGCATCGGCCGAGATGCGAAAGCCGGTCGGAATATCGCCCGCCCGGTCCCACACCGCCCGCCTGACGCTGAGGGACGAGGTCATCGGAAAGGGCCAGCATCCGCCGCTTGCCACCAGCATCCGCGACAGGTCGCCCTTGCACAGCGACCGAGGGATCGCCGCGAATGCCTTGCTTCCGTCCGAATGGGTGGGCTGGAGGCGGTGATAGACAAGGCCGGCATCCGGCGCGCGACCAAAGGCGGCGACCACGGCGGCAAGCTTGTCGGGCTGCCACCAGTCATCCGCGTCCAGAAAGGCCAGCAGCGGGGCATTGGCCTTCGCGACGCCCGCGTTCAGGGCGGCAGCCTGTCCGCCATTCTTCTGGAACACCGCACGGATCCGGTCGCCATAGGCGGTGATAATCTGCCGGGAATCGTCGGTAGAGCCGTCATCGACCACAACGACTTCGGCCCGCACATCGCGTTGGGCAAGGGCTGAATCGATGGCGTCGGGCAGGTAGCGGCCGTAGTTGTAGTTGTTGATGACAACGCTGATCTGCGGATGAACCGTCATTGGCCGGGCTCGATGGTCATGGGATCGGAAAGGACCAGGCTGACTTCCAGGACATCGCCCGGCTCCAGCGGGGCATCCAGCGAAGGCTCGATCATCCGGGTCTCGCCGCCCGAGGATCGGTGAACCTGGATCCGGGCCTGGGGGCTTTGCGCGCGCGACCCCTGAAGGTTCATGCGCAGGGGCAGGATCTGCAGGTCCAGTTCCTTCAGTTCCGCCAGAAGATAGGCGCGCGAGGCCTTGGCGGCCGCCAGATCGGTGCGTGCCGCCTCGCGCTCGGCGGCGATGGTATCGGCAAGCGCATAGCGGGCAGTTTCGGCACCCTGCTGGGCGCGGGCATGATAGGCCCGGTTTTCAAGCTGGTCGCGGTTCAGTTCGGACATCTGGCGAAGCAGTTCCTGAAGCCGGGTCCTGGGGGCCAGGCCGCGCTGGACCAGGGAACGGGCATCCTCGATGTCGGATTGCTGGAGGGCCGCTTCTGTCTCGTGAAGGACCGACTGGCGATCCAGCGTGTCGATCTCGAACTTGATGAGGTTCAACATCTGGTTTGTATGCAGTTCGCGCTGTTCCCGGCGATCCAGCCGGTCCTGCAGAAAGGCGGCTTCCGCCCCGATGTCCTGTGCATCCCCGGGTCCATCGCCGATCTCGGCCTCAAGCCGGGCAATGCGCTCGGTCAGCTGCGACAGTTCGAAGACCACGGCTTCCCGGCGCGCGACCGAGGACAACGCCTTCTCGGCATCGGCATCGCCCGGCGTGCCCATCCCGCCGGCGGCGATGATCGCCTGCCGCGCCGTCAGGCCTGGGACAAAGGCGATCATTCCAGGTTCGCGGACGCTTCCGCCGACATAGACGGGGCGGTGCACCGCGATCTCGACGATCAGCCGGGGCGTGGTCAGCAGGCCCTGGGTTTTCAGCGCCCCTTCGATTGCCCGGCCCGCAGCCTCAAGGTCCATTCCCGCAACCGCGATCCGCCCCACCAGGGGCAGGGCAATGGCGCCATCCTGTCCCACCATGCCTTCGCGCGAAAACTCGGGCGCGTCGAAAACCTCGACGCGCAGGGTGTCGCCCGGCTGAACCTGGGCCATCGCCGCCATCGGGCAACATCCCAGGCACAGCGCGAACAGCGCGGCGCGGTATGTCCGCCTTGTCCCGGCCGATCCAGAAAAGCTCCGCACCACATCGCTCCTGCGTTGGACCCTTGGGTGAAGGATCGGGCGAGAGGCGGGGCGGCGGAACGGATCCTTTCGCACAAGCGGGCCGCCTTGCATGGTCCATCCGGCGAGGCACATCCCGTGTTCTTCCCCGGAAGGCTATCGGGTTCGTCAAAAGGCTGCGTTTCCGAAGGCCAGGCAACCGTGTGGAATGGTGGCGTGGCTGCACGAGGGCCTGACGGTGCCCCAAACCAAATCCTATGCCCGGCTTCTGCGTCGCGTCGAATTGCTTGGCATCTTCGCGGCGATGCTGCTTTTGTCCGGCGCGGTGTTTCCCCTTTTGCTGTCGCAAGCCGACGGCAGCCTGACCGAGGCTGCCCGCGCCAAGCTGCGCATGATCGCAGCGCCCAGCTATGTCATCGGGCTGGGGCTGGTGGCCCTGCGCCCCGCTGCCGTCCTGCGGGGCGTGCAGCACAACGTCCTGCTGATGACCCTGATCCTGCTGCCGATGGCCTCGATCCTTTGGTCCATCGGTCCATCGATCACCCTGCGCCGGGCCGTGGCGCTGACCCTGTCGATGGCGGTGGCCTTTGTCTTTGCCACGCGCTTCACCCCCCGGCAGCAGCTTGTCGTCCTGGCCTGGGTCCTGGGCGGGGCGACATTTCTCAGCCTGGTTTCGATGGTTGTTCTGCCGGGCCGGGCGCTGATGCCCGATGACGGGGCGCTGCGCGGTGTTTTCCTGCACAAGAACGTGCTGGGCTGGGTGGCCTGCCTGACGGTGGTTCTGGGACTTGCGGCCCGGCTTGATGTCTCGGCCCGGATGCGCAGGGCGGGGCTTTTGCTGCTGGTCGTGGGCCTGGCCGCCCTGTTGTTGTCGACCTCGGTCACCAGCCTGCTTGCCGCCTTCGCCGCGGTGGTCGTGTCCCGCGTGGTGCTTCTGGTGGCTCGCCTGCAGGGCAGCACGCGGCTGGCCGTGGTGCTGGGGCTGATCCTGCTGATCCCGCTTCTTGCCCTTTTGCTGGCGGTCGGATTCGGACCCCTGCTCGAGGCGCTTGGAAAGGATCCGACCCTGACGGGCAGGGTGCCGCTGTGGAGCATGATCGACGCCGAGATTTCGCGCCACCCGCTTCTGGGGCATGGCTATGGCGTCTTCTGGACCGAGGGCAACCCGGCGGTCTGGAGCATCTGGGAATCGCAGGGCTGGCAAGCGCCCAATGCCCATAACGGCTATCGGGAAACCATGCTGGGCCTTGGCTGGGTCGGTCTGCTGCTGTTGATCGCGCTGACCTGCCGTGCCGTTGCCCAGGGTGTCGCCTTGTGCAGCATAGCCCCGGGCGAGGGTTGGATCCTGCCGGTGCTGATCGTCTGCATTTCGCTGATCCTCAACCTGTCCGAAAGCATCTTCCTGAAGCAGAATGATCTGTTGTGGCTGCTTTATTCGGCCTCGGTCATCAGCATCTCGTGCCGCCATGCGGCCTTGCGGCATCGGGTGCCGGAACCGGCCCGTATTGTCGCAACGGCGATCTGACCCTGACCTAACGGTGGCTGGAATCGGCCCGGTCGCGCGCTTTTCGTACTCCTTTTGCGATTTGGACGACCATAAAGCCAGCTTTGCAGGAAAGGGGCCTGCGGCCACCTTGGACATGGACAAGACGCCGGTCCGACCCGCGCCCTGTCTGTCACAAGTTTCTTGTTGCCCGTATCCGTTCCCAGTCAGGCACCCCATCCGATGACAGCCCTGCCAGATGTCAAGACCATGTCGGACGCCGTGTTCCAGGACATGCGCGTTCACCGAACCCGCCGCGACCGCAGTGCGGTTGCGCGCTCACTCTGCATCGTCGCGCTGACCGGAGGCGCGGCCGCATCCGCATTCGCAGCGGATGCAGGCACCGAAGGCCGGCTGATCCTGTTGGCCGGCGGCGCGTTCCTGGCCTGCCTTTGGGCCTTCGGGTCGCTGCCCGGCTTCGGCCTTCACCCCGAGGCGCGGCTGCGCAAGGCGGTCCAGGCCTGGTTCGCCAGCCTGTGCATCGCCCTGATCAGCGCCCTGGTCCTGGCCGACCCTCACGCGGACGAGATCACGCGCTTTGTTCTGGCCTTCCTTGCCCTTGCCATCGCCCAGGCCGTCTGCGCTCGCATCCTCCGGACGATCCTCCGGCGGTCGGGACACTGGGGCGAGGCGGTTCACCTTGCCGGCGATCCGGCAAGGGTCGCAGGCCTGCGGAGCTGGCTTCATGACAATCCCGACACGGGGCTTGATCCTGATCCCGACAGCCGGGCAGGCAAGGTCCTGTGGGCCGATGCGGCGGCACCAAGCCCGGAACAGCTTGAACGGCTTGCGCGGACCTATTCCCAGATCGTCCTGGTCCATGATCTGCCGCGCACGACAATGACAGGCATTCATCCTGCCTGGCAGGACGGCGCGATCGGCACCCAGATCACGCTGGCCAGACGGGACGGGATATCCCGCTGGATCAAGCGCGGCATCGACCTGGCCGTCGTCATCCCTGTCGGCATCGTCGCACTGCCCGTCGTGGCCCTGGCCGCCCTGGCGGTCCGGCTGGTCGATCCCGGCCCGGCCTTCCATGTCCAGCACCGCGACGGGCGCGACGGACGCCCCTTCGCGATGCTGAAGCTGCGGACCATGTATCTTGACGCCGACCGGATGCTGGCCCGCCTGATCGAGACGGATCCCGCGATCCGCGAGGAATGGGAAACCCATTTCAAGCTGCGCCACGACCCCCGCGTCCTGCCGGTCATCGGGCCCTTCCTTCGCACCAGCAGCCTGGACGAATTGCCGCAACTGATGAACATCCTGCGCGGCGAGATGAGCCTGGTCGGACCGCGCCCCTTTCCCGATTACCATCTGTCGGCAATGCCCGCCGATTTCCGCGCAAGAAGGGCCACGGTCACCCCCGGCCTGACCGGGCTGTGGCAGATATCGGAACGGGGGGACGCGGATCTGGGCGTGCAGCAGCAACTGGACGATTTCTACATCTCGGGGCGCAGCCTTTGGGGCGACCTGTCGATCTTCCTGCGAACCTTCAGCGCCGTGCTTGGGCGGGGCGGGGCCTTCTGAGCCTTCCCCGCCGCCGATCATCACCGACCCACAACAAGAGCCGAGGATAAAGATGGCTGCATCCAAACGCATATTGGTCACCGGAGGCTCGGGGTTTCTGGGGTCGTTCCTGTGCGAAAGCTTGCTGAACGATGGGCACGACGTTCTATGCGTCGACAACTTCCAGACCGGATCGCGCCGGAACATCCTGCATCTTCAGGACAATCCGCGTTTCGAGGTCATGCGCCACGACGTGACGGTCCCGCTTTATGTCGAGGTGGACGAGATCTGGAACCTGGCCTCGCCAGCCTCGCCGATTCACTATCAGACCGATCCGGTCAAGACGGTGAAGACCAATGTCCTGGGCGCCATCCACATGCTGGGGCTGGCGCGGCGGACGAAGTCGCGCATCTTCCAGGCCTCGACCAGCGAAATCTATGGCGATCCGCTGGTCCATCCCCAGCCCGAAGCCTATTGGGGCAACGTCAACACCATCGGACCCCGTTCCTGCTATGACGAGGGCAAGCGTTGCGCCGAAACGCTGTTCTTCGACTACAAGCGGCATCTTGGACTCGACATCCGGATGGCCCGGATCTTCAACACCTATGGCCCCAGGATGAGCAGCCATGACGGGCGGGTGGTGTCCAATTTCATCGTGCAGGCCCTGAGGGGCGAACCGATCACGATCTATGGCGCCGGAACCCAGACCCGTTCCTTCTGCTATGTCGATGACCTGATCGCAGGCTTCCGCCTGCTGATGAACGCGCCAGGCGATGCGCCCATGCCGATGAACCTGGGCAACCCGGCGGAATTCACCATCCGAGAACTGGCCGATCTGGTGATCGAACTGACCGGATCTCCGTCGCGGATCGACCATCGGCCCTTGCCGACGGATGACCCTGTGCAGCGCAAGCCCGACATTTCCAGGGCCACCCAGTATCTGGGCTGGACGCCCCGCATCCAGCTGCGGGAAGGCCTGGCACATACGATTGCCTATTTCGAAAACCTGCTGTCCCGTGGGACGGATCGGCAGGTCGTGGAGCCAAGGCCAAAGGAGGCGATCATCGTTCCGGCCGCTGCGGCGGCGCCCGTTCCCGCAGGCGATCACGTCAACGGCCTTGGACAGTTCGGCCTGCCATGAACAGCCTTTCGCCCAGGCCTCGCCTGCTGTTCTTCCAGTGGGACCATGCCCCGAACAAGGCGGCCTCGGGCTTTCTGACCTTGCAGATGAACCTGCATGTCAAGTGCCTGGCGCAGTTCTTCGACGTCACCGTGATCTCCCACGACTGCGACTTCGACCAGGTTTGCGACCGCCATCAGCCGGATCTGGTTCTGTTCGAGGCAGGTTATCGCAGCCACGGCTCGCGGCGCATCCGCATCGACAATACCGCGACCCATCCCCGGATTCCCCGGCTGGGCCTGCACAATGGCGATCCGTGGTGCGACCGCCGCGCGGGGTTCTGGGCGGACATGGACGATTGGGGGGTCGAGACGGCCTTCGCGATCGGCACCGCTACCCCGGCCTATATGCCCGATCAGGCCGACCGGATCTTCGTCTGGCCCAATTTCATCGACCCCGACATGTTCCGGTTCCGCGGCCAGACGAAGGTCATTCCCGTGATGCTGACGGGACAAAGCGGGCCGCTCTATCCCTGGCGCAGCGCCGTTTACCAGACGCTGGCGCAGCATTACCCCAGTCTGATCACCCCGGCCTTCCGCTACGAAGACGCCGGGGCGCGGCGCCTGCTGTCGGGGCAGGCCTATGCCGATGCGCTGGGCGCCAGTTGGGTTTCGCCCAGTTGCGGCACGATGGGCCACGAGCTTGTCCGAAAGCACCTTGAGATACCGGGCGCGGGCTGCCTTCTGGTGACCGAGCGCACGCCCGTGCTGGAGGCGGCGGGCTTTCGCGACGGCGAGA
>JAPSIP010000032.1:0-2844 GCA_031178645.1 Paracoccus sp. (in: a-proteobacteria)
TCGCCCATGTGCTGGGCTGCCAGAACAACGCGGTCGTGGTGAACGTGCGCCGGATGGGCGGCGGCTTCGGCGGCAAGGAAACGCAGATGAACCTGTTTTCTTGTGTCGCGGCCATTGCCGCCAAACGCTGGAACCGCGCGGTGAAGATCCGCCCCGACCGCGACGACGACATGATCGCCACCGGCAAGCGCCACGATTTCGTGGTGGATTACGAGGTGGGCTTCGACGACACCGGCCGCATCCGCGCCGTGCAGGGCGACTGGTATGCCCGCTGCGGCTTTTCCGCCGACCTGTCCGGGCCGGTCACGGACCGCGCGCTGTTTCATTGCGACAATGCCTATTACTACCCCGACGTGCGCGTCAGCAGCCACCCGATGAAGACGAACACGGTCAGCAACACCGCCTTCCGCGGTTTTGGCGGTCCGCAAGGGGTGATCGTCGCGGAACGCATGGTCGAGGAGATCGCCTATGCCCTGGGCCGCGATCCGCTGGAGATCCGCAAGGCGAACCTTTACCAGAACGGCCAGTTGACCCCCTATCACCAGGAGGTCACCGACCAGATCCTGCCGCAAATCTTCGCGGATCTTGAGGCCAGCAGCGACTATCAGGCCCGCCGCCAGGCGGTGCTGGACTGGAACGCGAAAGGCGGCGTGATCCGCAAGGGCATCGCGCTGACGCCCGTCAAGTTCGGCATCAGCTTCACCGCGACCTGGTTCAACCAGGCGGGCGCGCTGATCCATGTCTATAACGACGGCTCAATCGCGCTGAACCACGGTGGCTGCGAGATGGGGCAGGGCCTCAACACCAAGGTGGCGCAGGTCGTGGCCGAGGCCTTCCAGTGCGACATCGGCAACATCAAGATCACCCGCACGACGACGGAAAAGGTGCCCAATACCTCGGCCACGGCGGCGTCCTCGGGGACGGATCTCAACGGCATGGCGGCGCTTGACGCGGCAGAGCAGATCAAGGCCCGGCTGGTCGAATTCGTGGCCGAACGCTGGCAGCAGCCCAAGGATGACGTGCGCTTCGTCCCCGGCCATATCCGCGCGGGCGACCACCTGATCCCCTTCAAGGACGTGATCGCGGCGGCCTACATGGCACGCATCCACCTGTCTGCGGCGGGCTTCTACAAGACGCCCAAGATCCACTGGGACCGTTCGACCGGGCGGGGCAGGCCTTTCTATTATTACGCCTATGGCGCGGCGGTGTCCGAAGTGTCGGTGGATACGCTGACCGGCGAATACGTCATCGACCGCACCGACGTGATCCACGACGTGGGCCGCAGCCTGAACCCCGCCATCGACAAAGGTCAGATCGAGGGCGCCTTCGTGCAGGGTGCGGGCTGGCTGACCACGGAAGAACTGTGGTGGGACGACAAGGGCCGCCTGCAGACCCATGCGCCGTCCACCTACAAGGTGCCGCTGGCATCGGACAGGCCCCGCGTCTTCAACGTCAAGCTGGCCGACTGGTCCGAGGCGTCCGAGCGCACCATCAAGCGGTCCAAGGCCGTGGGCGAGCCACCCTTCATGCTGGGCATCAGCGTCTTCGAGGCGATCAACATGGCCGTCGCGTCCTTCAGCGATTACCGCGAACCGGCCCGCCTGGACGCCCCCGCCACGCCCGAGCGCGTGCTGATGGCGATCGAGAAGCTGCGGGGATGATCCGCGTCCGGGTCATCCAGGCCTTGGGGTCCACCCCACGCGATGCGGGGGCCGAAATGTTCGTCGGCCCCACGTCGGTCGAGGGCACCATCGGCGGCGGCCAGCTGGAATACATGGCCATCGACCGCGCCCGGGCCATGCTTGCCAGCGGAGAGGCCGAGGCCCGGATGGACATCCCCCTCGGCCCCGAGATCGGCCAGTGCTGCGGGGGCAGGGTGGTCCTGCACCTGGACCGCGAAGGCCCCACGCCCGAGGATCATCCCGACGTGCTGGTCTTCGGCGCGGGCCATGTCGGGCGCGCCTTGGCCCAGGCCCTGCAAGCCCTGCCGGTCAACGCCCTGCTGATCGACAGCCGCCCCGAGGAACTGGCCCAGGCCGCCCCCGGCATCAAGACCAGCCTGACACCCTTGCCGGAGTCCGAGATCCGCGTCGCCCGTCCCGGCAGCGCCGTGGTGATCCTGACCCATGACCACGCGCTCGACTTCCTGCTGGCGGCCGAGGCGCTTGCGCGCAACGACATCTCCTATGTCGGCATGATCGGCAGCGCCACCAAGCGCGCGCAGTTCACCCGCTTTGCTCGCGAACGCGGCATCGACCCCGCGCCCCTGGTCTGCCCCATCGGCGCCGGCTTCACCCATGACAAGCGACCGGCCGTCATCGCCGCCTTCACCGCCGCCGAACTGATCGCGCGGCTGTCTGCCACTTCTTCGTTGAAAAAATACCCATGCAACAGCTGATCCGGGGCCGCGTTCTCGGCTTTCACGCCGACCCGCAGGACACCACCGACAACCACCGCTATATCGAGGACGGGGCGATCCTGATCGAGGACGGCCGCATCCTGGCAGTGGACGAATACGCCGACCTTTCGCGCGACGGCCTGGCCGAAATCGACCACCGCCCGCACCTGATCATGCCGGGTTTCATCGACACGCATATCCATTTTCCCCAGGTCCAGGTGATCGCAAGCTGGGGCGCGCAGCTTCTGGACTGGCTGAACACCTATACCTTCCCCGAGGAAGCGCGCTTCGCCCAGCAGGGCCACGCCCCCGCGATGGCCGATGCCTTCCTGAACCTGCTGACCGATCACGGCACGACCACCGCCGTCGCCTTCTGTTCCGTCCACAAGGAATCCGCCGAGGCGCTGTTCCACGCAGCCCATGCTCGCAACATGGCGATGGTGGCG
>JAPSIP010000032.1:2854-10711 GCA_031178645.1 Paracoccus sp. (in: a-proteobacteria)
CGGGCAAGGTGATGATGGACCGCAACGCCCCGCCCGAGGTTCTGGACACGCCGCACCAGGGCTATGACGACAGCAAGGCCCTGATCGACCGCTGGCACGGCACCGGCCGCCAGCGTTACGCGATCACGCCGCGCTTCGCGATCACCTCGACCCCCGAACAGATGGAGATGGCGGGCACGCTGGTGCGCGAACATCCCGATTGCCACATCCAGACCCACCTGTCGGAAAATCTGGACGAGATCGACTTCACGCTGTCGCTTTATCCCCAAGCCCGCGACTACCTGGACATCTACGAAACCTACGGCCTTCTTTCTGACAAGCTGCTGCTGGGCCATTCAATCCACCTCCGCCCGCGAGAGATCGCGCGCATGGCGGAAACCGGCAGCCGCGCGGTGTTCTGCCCGACCTCGAACCTGTTCCTGGGGTCGGGGCTGTTCGATGAAGCGGGCCTGCGCGCCGCAGGCGTCACCAGTGGCATCGCGACTGATGTCGGCGGCGGCACCAGCTATTCCATGCTGCAGACCCTGAACGAGGGCTACAAGATCCTGCAACTGCGCGGGCAGAAGCTGACGCCGCTGTCGGCCTTCCACTGGATCACGCGGGGCAATGCGATGGTTATGGGGATGGCGGACCAGATCGGCACGCTGGCGCTGGGCAGCATGGCCGATCTGGTGGTGCTGGACGCCCGCGCCACCCCCGCAATGGCCCTGCGGATGGAGCGGGCGGAAACGCTGGAACAGGAACTGTTCGTCCTGCAGATCATGGGCGACGACCGCAGCATCCACCAGACCTATGTTGCGGGCAAGCCAATGAAGGCAATGGCTTAAATCTGGCAGATAAACCCACGAAATCGTGATCCTCGGGAACTTCTTCCCTGTCTGCCGGATTTTACCGCAGACCAAGGAAACGGAGATCATGATGAAGACCCTTCTGACCCTGACTGCCGCCACCTGCCTCGCAGCCGGTGCCGGCCTGGCCGAGACCACGATTGTCCAGACCCAGCCTTCGACCACGGTGACGCAGGTCGAAAGCGACCCGAACACGACCGGCGGCGGCGCGCTTGGTGGCGCGACCACGGGCGCGGTGGCCGGTGCCGCCATCGGTGGTCCGATTGGCGCGGCCATTGGTGGCGCGGCCGGCGCGATCGTGGGCGATGTCAGCGAAGACGCGATGACCCCGGAAACCCGCACATACATCATGGAGAACCGGACCGAGTCCGTGGTTCTCGACAGCGACCTGACGGTCGGGACGGTCGTACCGGAAACCGCCACGATCCAGACTGTTCCGAATTCGAACGTGCAGTATGTCTATATCAACGACCGCCCGGTGGTGGTGAACCCCGAAAGCCGCGAGATCGTCTATATCTACGAATAAGCGCAGGCCGGCGCTTTCGGTGAAAGGCCGGCCCTAGGGGTCGGCCTTTTTCGGTACAAGCCCCCTTATGTGCGGGCTTTTCTGATGCGCTGCGGCAGGTTATCCTTTGCGAAACAAGGCGGATCGCAAGGGACAGCTTCATGACCAAGATCACCCCCGTCCTGATGGCAGGCGGATCGGGAACCCGGCTTTGGCCCGTGTCCCGGCAAAGCTTTCCCAAGCAGTTCGCCCCTCTGATGGGGGATGAGACGCTGTTCCAGGCCTCGGCCCGCAGGTTGTCCGGCCCGGATTTTTCCGAGCCGCTGGTCATGACCAATTCGGACTTCCGCTTCATCGTGGCCGAACAGCTTGAACAGGTCAGCATCCGTCCCGGCGCCATCGTGATCGAACCATCCGGCCGCAACACCGCGCCCGCGATCCTTGTCGCCGCCCTGATGGTGGCCGCCAAGGATCCCGAGGGGCTGTTGCTGGTGGCGCCCTCGGACCACGTGATCCCCGACAGCGCGGCCTTCGCGCGCGCGGTGCGCCAAGGCGTCGGCCCCGCGTCCGAGGATCGGATCGTCACCTTCGGCGTCACCCCTGACCGCCCCGAGACGGGCTACGGCTATCTGGAACTGGGGGGGCAGGGCGAAGGCCCGCAGCCCCTTGCACGCTTTGTGGAAAAGCCGGATGCGGCCATGGCCGCGCAGATGCTGGCGCAGGGCAACTTCCTGTGGAACGCGGGCATCTTCCTGTTCCGGGCCGACACGATGATCGACGCCTTCCGCGCCCATGCGCCGGAATACCTGTCCCCGGTCCTGGCCGCCCTGGATGAAGCCAAGGACGACATCGGCTTCCTGCGCCTGGCGCGGGGGCCCTGGGACAGCCTGCCCGACCAGTCCATCGATTATGCGGTCATGGAAAAGGCCCACAACCTTGCGGTCGTGCGTTTCTCGGACCGGTGGTCGGACCTGGGGGGCTGGGACGCCGTCTGGCGCGAGGCGCTGCTCGAGGCGCCGTCCGAGAATGGCGTGGTCGCCGACGGCAACTCGACCGCGATCGACTGCCATGATGTGCTGCTGCGGTCGGACAGCGACGACCTGCAAGTCGTGGGCATCGGACTGACGGATGTGATGGTCGTCGCAACCTCGGACGCGGTGCTGGTCGCGGATAAAAGCCGCGCGCAGGACGTGCGCCATGCGGTGGGCGCGCTGAAGGCCAGGGGGCGCAAGCAGGCCACGGCCTTTCCCCGCGATCACCGCCCCTGGGGCTGGTTCGAGACGCTGGCCCTTGCCGACCGTTTCCAGGTCAAGCGCATCGTGGTGAAGCCGGGCGCGGCCTTGTCGCTGCAAAGCCATGTCCATCGCTCCGAACACTGGATCGTCGTCAGCGGCACGGCGCGCGTCACGGTGGACGACAAGGTCACCCTGGTGACGGAAAACCAGTCGATCTATGTGCCCTTGGGTGCCCGCCACCGGATGGAAAACCCGGGCAAGGTGCCGATGGTCCTGATCGAGGTTCAAACGGGCAGCTATCTGGGTGAGGATGACATCATCCGATACGAGGACGTCTACGCTCGCAGCAGCACGGACTAAAGCAGGGCCAAGGGTGCCCATAGTCTTGTGTGGGCGCCTCCGGCCAGCCGACGATACATGCTGATCGCTCATAATCTTCTATAGGATTATGAATTTGCCGTCGCCGGCCTGCGTCCTTATATCTGCCCCTTCCTGGCAAGGGTGACATGATGACCGGCAGACTTTCCCCATCCCCCGCATTCGCGGCGCTTGACGCTGCGGTGGCCGAACGGATCCTGATCCTCGACGGGGCGATGGGCACCCAGATCCAGCAGCTTCGCCTGGGCGAGGATGACTATACCGGCCGCGGGTCCGGCCATGTCTGCCGCCATCATTCCGACCACCCGCAGCAGGGCAACAACGATCTTCTGATCCTGACCCAACCCGAAGCGGTCGAGGAGATCCATTACCGCTATGCCATGGCAGGCGCGGATATCGTGGAGACGAACACCTTTTCCGCCACGACCATCGCCCAGGCCGATTACGGAATGCAGGATGCCGTCCACGACCTGAACGTCGAGGGCGCGCGCATCGTGCGCCGCGCGCTTGACCGGGCGACCGCGCAGGACGGGCGGCCCCGTTTCGTCGCCGGCGCCATCGGGCCGACGAACCGCACCGCGTCCATCAGCCCGGATGTGAATGACCCCGGCTATCGCGCCGTCACCTTCGACAACCTGCGCACCGCCTATCTGCAACAGGCGCGCGGCCTGATCGAAGGCGGCGCCGACATTCTGCTGATCGAGACGATCTTCGACACGCTGAACGCCAAGGCCGCGATCTTCGCCTGCATCCAGGCGATGGAGGCGCATGGGCAGGCCCTGCCGCTGATGATCTCGGGGACGATCACGGATGCTTCCGGGCGCACGCTCTCCGGCCAGACGCCGACGGCCTTCTGGTATTCGGTGCGCCACGCCCGGCCCTGGTCCGTGGGCCTGAACTGCGCGCTTGGCGCATCGGCCATGCGCCCGCATCTTGCGGAATTGTCAGGCGTGGCGGAAACCAACATCTGCGCCTATCCCAATGCCGGCCTGCCCAATGCCTTCGGCCAATATGACGAAGGCCCCGACGACACCGCAGTGCAGGTCGCCGAATTCGCCCGCGAAGGGCTGGTCAATGTCGTCGGCGGCTGCTGCGGCACGACGCCCGACCATATCCGCGCCATTGCCGAGGCCGTCGCCCAATACAGCCCCCGAAAGGTGCTCGAATATGTCTGAACAGCATAGGCTTGGTCGCCACCTGCGCCTGTCGGGGCTGGAACCCTTTACCCTGACGCCCGACATCCCCTTCGTGAACATCGGCGAACGCACCAACGTCACCGGGTCGGCCCGTTTCCGCAAGCTGATCACCAACCGCAACTATGCTGCCGCCTTGGAGGTCGCGCGCGATCAGGTGGAAAACGGCGCGCAGATCATCGACATCAACATGGACGAGGGGCTGATCGATTCAAAGGCCGCCATGGTCGAATACCTCAACCTGCTGGCCGCCGAACCCGACATCGCCCGCGTCCCGGTGATGATCGACAGTTCCAAGTGGGAGGTGATCGAGGCGGGCTTGCAATGCGTCCAAGGCAAGCCGGTCGTCAACTCGATCTCCATGAAGGAGGGAGAGGAGCAGTTCCGCCAGCAGGCCTCGCTGTGCCTGACCTATGGCGCGGCGGTCGTGGTCATGGCCTTCGACGAACAGGGCCAGGCCGACACCTGCGCCCGCAAGATCGAGATCTGCGCCCGCGCCTACAAGATCCTGACCGAGGAAGTGGGCTTCCCGCCCGAGGATATCATCTTCGACCCCAATATCTTCGCCGTGGCGACGGGGATCGAGGAGCACAACAACTATGGCGTCGACTTCATCGAGGCCACCCGCTGGATCCGCCAGAACCTGCCCCATGCCCATGTCTCGGGCGGGGTGTCGAACCTCTCCTTCAGCTTCCGCGGCAACGAGCCGGTGCGCGAGGCCATGCACGCCGTGTTCCTGTATCACGCCATCCAGGCGGGCATGGACATGGGCATCGTCAACGCGGGCCAGTTGGCCGTCTATGACGGAATCGACCCGGACCTGCGCGAGGCCTGCGAGGACGTGGTCCTGAACCGCCGATCCGACGCAACCGAACGCCTGCTGGAAGTTGCTGAACGCTTCAAGGGCGAAGGCGGGGCCAAGGCACGCGAGAAGGACCTGTCCTGGCGCGAATGGCCGGTCGAAAAGCGGCTGGAACATGCCCTGGTCAATGGCATCACCGAATATATCGAGGCCGATACCGAGGAAGCCCGCCAGAACGCCGAACGCCCCCTGCACGTGATCGAAGGACCGCTGATGGCGGGGATGAACGTGGTGGGCGACCTGTTCGGCGCGGGCAAGATGTTCCTGCCGCAGGTCGTGAAATCCGCCCGCGTGATGAAACAGGCGGTCGCCGTGCTGCTGCCCTATATGGAGGCCGAAAAGGCCGCGAACGGCGGCAGCGGCGAACGCCAGGCTGCGGGCAAGATCCTGATGGCGACGGTCAAGGGCGACGTCCACGACATCGGCAAGAACATCGTGGGCGTGGTCTTGGCCTGCAACAATTACGAGGTCATCGACCTGGGCGTGATGGTCCCCGCACAGAAGATCCTGCAAGTCGCGCGCGAGCAGAATGTCGATGTGATCGGCCTGTCGGGCCTGATCACCCCCAGCTTGGACGAGATGGTCCACGTTGCCTCGGAAATGGAACGCGAGGGCTTCCAGGTCCCGCTGCTGATCGGCGGGGCCACGACCTCGAAGATCCACACGGCGGTCAAGATCGCGCCGCGCTATCACAAGGGTGCGGCCGTCTATGTCACGGATGCCAGCCGTGCCGTCGGGGTCGTGTCCTCGCTTTTGTCGCCCACGCAGCAGACGGATTACGTGCAGGCGATCCGCAGCGAATACCTGGACGTGGCCGAACGCCACGAACGGGCGGAGGCCGCCAAGCAGCGCCTGCCGCTGGCAGCCGCGCGGGCCAACGCGCTGAAGGTGGACTGGTCCGCCTATCAGGCCACAGCCCCGCAGTTCACCGGCGCCCGGATCATCGACGACTGGGATCTGGCGGAGATCGCCCGCTATATCGACTGGACGCCGTTCTTCCAGACATGGGAATTGAAGGGCGTCTATCCCCGCATCCTGGACGACGAGAAGCAGGGCGAGGCTGCCCGCGCCCTGTTCGCCGAGGCGCAGGAAATGCTGGCCCGCATCATCGAGGGCCGCTGGTTCAACCCCCGCGCTGTGGTGGGCTTCTGGCCCGGCAACGCCGTGGGCGACGACATCCGCCTTTTCACCGGCGAGGACCGGCAGCAGCCGCTGGCGACGCTCCACACCCTGCGCCAGCAGGTGACGAAGCGCGGCGATCGCCCGAACGTGGCGCTGTCGGATTTCGTGGCGCCCGAAGGCCGGCCCGACTATGTCGGCGGCTTTGTCGTGACGGCAGGCCCCGAGGAATCCGAAATTGCCGCCCGCTACGAACGCGCGAATGACGATTACGCAGCGATCATGGTCAAGGCCCTTGCCGACCGCATCGCCGAGGCCATGGCCGAGATGCTGCACGAACGCGTCCGCAAGGATCTGTGGGGCTACGGCGCGGATGAAGCCTACAGCCCGCAGGACCTGATCGGCGAACCCTACAAGGGCATCCGCCCCGCGCCCGGCTATCCCGCGCAGCCCGACCATACCGAAAAGTTGACCCTGTTCCGCCTGCTGGATGCGGAAAACGCCACCGGGGTCACCCTGACGGAAAGCATGGCGATGTGGCCGGGATCATCCGTGTCCGGCCTCTATATCGGCCACCCGGACAGCTATTACTTTGGCGTGGCCAAGATCGAGGAAGACCAGGCCCGCGACTATGCCGCCCGCAAGGGGATGACCTTGTCCGAGGCCGAACGCTGGCTGGCCCCGATCCTGAACTATATCCCACGCAAAAAGGACGAGGCCGCGTAAGCCTCGTCCCTTCTTCGTTGCCGAAATACCCCGGGGGTTGCGGGGGGCTGGCCCCCCGCTTGGGTCAGAACCCGGCCTTGATCTTCTCGAACTCGGCCAGTTGCTTTTCGCGCTGCGCCGGATCGTTCGGGGTCTGGGCCAGGATCGGTGCATCGACCTCGCCCAGGCCCTCTTTCACCGCAGGTTCATCCGCGATGGTCGCCATCGCCTCGGTCGAGGTGTGGCCATAGCCGATCGTGTCCAGTAGGGCCTTGCCTGCGGACGGTTCCAGCCAGGCGTTGATGAAGTCATAGGCCTTCTCCTCGTCGCCCGGCCCGTCCTTCAGGTTGATGTATCCGCAGAAGAAGGTGGACGACCCTTCCTTCGGCGCCCGCTGGAAGGCGACGGGATAATTGTCGTTCTGCAGATAGACGACGCCGTCGTTCCAAGACCAGGCGATGTCCACCGCACCGGACGCCATCAATTGCGCCTGTTCGGACGGATCGGCCCAATAGGCTGCGACATTCTGGTGGGCTTGGCGCAGCCAGTCGGCAGCGGCCTGGAACTGTTCATCGGTCACGTCCGTCCAGTCGGTCGTGCCGGTTGCCAGATAGCCAAGCGCCCAGACATCGTCAGACGAATCCGGCAGCGAAATGCGGCCCTGGTATTTCGGATCGGTAAAGACCTGCAGTGTGGACACGTCCTCGGCAGGCACGGTTTCGGGGTTATAGGCGATGGCGGTGGCACCCCAGTCGGTCGGGATAAACCACACGCCCTGGTCGTCCCGGAACACCTCGGAGGCCAGGAACTGCGGGTCGATCTTGTCGAAGTTCGGGATCTTCGATGTGTCCCAGGGCTCGATCAGGCCTGCATCGCGGTACTTGCTGACCATCTGGCTGCAGGGATGGGCGACGTCGGCCTTGAAGCCCGAGGCGATCTTCTGGAAGGCCTCGTCATCGTCGCCATAAAAGGCATAGGTCGGGCTGTCGCCGTGCTTGTCGATATAGGCCTG
>JAPSIP010000306.1 GCA_031178645.1 Paracoccus sp. (in: a-proteobacteria)
TCAGCAGATGTCGGCCGAGGTGAAGGCCCTGCAACGGCAATGCTATGCCCTGGCGACGTTGCGGCTGCGCGCGGCGGTTGACGCCAACGGCACTGGCAAGGGCCTGGCCGTCGTCAGCGACATTGACGAGACCATCCTGGACAACACCGCCGTCATGGCCCACGCCATGACCCTGGGCGAACATCTGGACGGGTTCGAGACCTGGAAGCTGTGGGAACGCGAAGGCACGCCGCATCTGCTGCCGGGGGCGTCCGACTTCTTCCACCTGGCCGACAGCCTCGGCGTGACGATCTTCTATGTCTCGGACCGGTTCGAGGAAAACAAGCTGGCGACCATCGCGACCCTGTCGCGCCTTGGCCTGCCGCAGGTCCATGCCGACCAGGTGCTGCTGTTCGGCCCGCCCAAGGCCGAACGCCGGGCCGCCGTGGAACGCGACCACCGCATCATCCTGCACCTGGGCGACACGCTGCACGATTTCCACGGCTGCTTCGCGGGCGTCACGCTGGAGGAACAGCACCAACTGGCCAGTGACCACGCCGATCGCTTCGGCGAGGACTGGATCGTCTTCCCCAACGCTGCCCACGGCACCTGGATGGAGGCTGAACTGCGCCCGTGGGAGGCGCCGAAGACCCGCTAGTCGCCCAGATGCCCTGCGATGGCGCGGCCCAGGGCGAAGGCGCGCTGTTCCAGGATCACCGGCGTTTCGCAGACATAGGTCAGCGACTGCTGGCGTTCGGTGAAGATGCGCTGATCCCAGTCAAGCGCCTCCTCGGCGGCGTCGATGGCGTCGAAATCGGGATCGGCGGCGGCTTCCAGTTCCGCCATCTGCGCGCGGCGGTCCTCGATCCGCTGCGACAGGGAAACCTGGCTGCGCCCATAGCGGGCGATACCGTCGATCAGGGCGGACCGGTCAGGCTCGATCTTGTTGAAGATCGCGACCATTAGCGCGGTCAGCCGGGCATCGTCGGCCCCTGCGGCGAAATCGGCGATGGCGGCCTCGGCTTCCTCGATCGGCAGGCGGCGCTGTTCCAGCCGGGCGGCAAGCGCGTCGATCTGCGGGTCGCGGGCCAGTTCGGCGGTGCGGTCGTCGGGCACGGGGCCCGTCCAGACCTGGCCCAGCGACAGATGCGGCTGCTTTCGCTGGATGCAGGGCCATTCGGGGTCGGTGCCGGTGGCCGCAAAAGCGGGCGTGGCGGCGATGATCGCCAGTGCGACAAGATATTTCATCCCCTCTCCTTCCTTCTGGCCCACAGGCCCTTGGCGGGATCATACATGAAGACGGCGCCCCCGAAGAAGACCGCCAGACAGCCCGCAACGATCCCCAGGGCCTGCCAGTTGATCTGCAGGTAAAGCGCAAAGCGGATCAGTTCGACCGCATAGGTAAAGGGATTGGCCGCGCAGATGTCGTGCAAGAGCGGCGAGCTTTCCTGCATCCGCCACAGCGGATAAAGGGCCGATGACGCGAAGAACATCGGAAAGATCACGAAGTTCATCACGCCTGCAAAGTTTTCCAACTGCCGGATCGCGGATGACAGGAACAGTCCCAACGCCCCCAGCATCAGCCCCGACAGGACCAGGGCGGGCAGCACCGCGACATAGCCCCAGGCGGGCGGGCGGATGTCCCAGAACCAGGCGATCAGCAGAAAGGCATAGGCTTGGATGATCGACACGATCACCCCCGCCATCAGCTTCGAGCCCAGCAGGAACCAGCGGGGAAAGGGGCTGACCAGCAGCGTCCGCATCGCGCCCGTTTCGCGGTCATAGACCATCGACAGCGATGACTGCATCCCGTTGAACAACTGGATCATCGCGACTAGGCCAGGGGTCACGTAGACCTCGTACAGGACATAGGTCTGGTAGGGCGGCGTGATCGACAGGCCCAGGACGGCGCGGAATCCTGCGGCAAAGATGAACAGCCAGACCAGCGGGCGCACCAGGGCTGCCAGGAACCGGCCGCGCTGCTGGACAAAGCGCAGCGTTTCGCGCCAGGCGATGCCACGGAAGGCGGTGGCCCAGGCAGATGCGGGAAAGCGGCGTTCCGTCATGCGGCGGTTCCCGTCAGGGCCAGGAAGGACTGGGTCAGGCCGGCTGGTCCGGCAATGGCTGCCGCGCGGCCATGTTGCAGTACGCGGCCCTTGTGCAGGATCACGAGGTCGTCGTCGGGCTGGATTTCGTCCATGATATGGGTGGCCCACAGTGCCGACACGCCTTCGGCGGCGATCAGGCGGCGGGTCAGGGCCAGGACCTCGGCCCGGGATTTCACGTCCAGGCCCACCGTCGCCTCGTCCAGAAGCAGCAGGTCGGGGCGATGCATCAGGGCGCGCGCGATCTCGGCCCGGCGCTGCTGGCCGCCCGACAGCGCCGAAACGCGATCATCCGCCCGTGCTTCAAGCCCCACCTGGGCCAGGACCTGCCGGGTCCGGTCGCGGGCGGCGCGGCTGGCAATGCCCTGCAGGGCGGCGTGATAGGCCAGGTTCTGCGCGACCGACAGA
>JAPSIP010000307.1 GCA_031178645.1 Paracoccus sp. (in: a-proteobacteria)
TGGTGATCGGGTCCGGCACCGACCAATACACCAGCTATTCGCAGCGCGGCGGCCTGCCGCTGATCGAGCATACCGTGGCCGCCATCTGCGAGGTTTTCCCGATCTTCACCCGGATGCGGATGCTGCGCAAATGGGGCGGCATCGTGGACGTGACCCCCGACCGCAGCGCCATCCTGGGCAAGACGCCGGTCACTGGACTTTATGTGAACTGCGGTTGGGGCACGGGCGGCTTCAAGGCCACGCCGGGGGCAGCGCATCTGCTGGCCCATACCGTAGCCCGCGACGAGCCGCACCCGCTCAACGCGCCCTTCACGCTGGAACGATTTTCCACCGGCCGGCTGATCGACGAAGCCGCCGCCGCTGCCGTCGCGCATTAAGGAACCCGCCCATGCTGTTGATCCATTGCCCTTATTGCGAAGACACCCTGCCCGAACTGGAGTTCACCTATGCGGGCGAGGCGCATATCGCCCGGCCCGTCGACCCTTCCGCGCTGTCGGACGAGGAATGGCGCGACTATCTGTTCATCCGCACCAATGCACGCGGGCCGCATTACGAACGCTGGCGGCACGTCAGTTGCGGGCGCTTCTTCAACGCGCTGCGCGACACGGTCAGCGACCGTTTCCTGATGACCTACAAGGCGGGCCTGCCCCGTCCCCCCCTGCCCCAGGAGGCCGCCGAATGAGCCGCTATCGCATCATGGGCAAGGGCCGCGTCGATCACTCTGCGCCCGTGTCCTTCACCTTCGACGGCAAGACTTATCAGGGGTTGCGCGGCGATACCGTGGCTTCTGCCCTGCTGGCCAATGGCGTGCATCTGATGGGCCGGTCCTTCAAGTATCACCGCCCCCGCGGCGCCGTCACCGCGGGATCCGAGGAGCCGAACGCCCTGATTGGCACCTCTCGCGGGGTCGGTCGGTTCGAACCCAACACGCGGGCCACCGTTCAGGAACTGCGCGTGGGGCTGGTCACGGAAAGCCAGAACAAGTGGCCGAACCTGTCCTTTGACCTGGGCGCGATCAACGACCGGGCCTATATGCTGTTCTCGGCAGGGTTCTACTACAAGACCTTCATGTGGCCGAAATCCTTCTGGGACAAGGTCTATGAACCCGTGATCCGGGGCGCGGCGGGCCTGGGCAAGTCGCCGACCGAGCCTGATCCCGACCGCTATGCCAGCCGCTATCTGCACACCGACGTGCTGGTCGTCGGAGCAGGTCCGGCGGGCATCGCCGCCGCCCTGGCTGCGGCGCAGTCCGGCGCGGATGTGACCCTGGTCGATGAGAACCCCGAGATGGGTGGATCGCTGCTGTCCGACCCGGCCGTGCAGATCGACGGCAAGCCCGCCTGGGACTGGGTGGATGCGCAGCTTGGCCGGTTGCGGGCGGCTGGCGTGCGGCTGATGACGCGGACCACGGCCATCGGATACTATCACCAGAACATGGTGGGGCTGTGCCAGCGGCTGACGGATCACCTGGACAATCCGCCCGCCAAGGCGCCCCGCGAACGCATGTGGCGGGTCCGCGCGGGCCAGGTGGTGCTGGCGCAGGGCGCGCTGGAAAAGCCGCTGGTGTTCGACGGCAACGACCGCCCCGGCGTGATGCTGGCTGGCGCCGCGCAGACCTATCTGCACAAATACGGCGTCAAGGTCGGCGACACCCCCGCCGTCGTGACCAGCCATGACAGCGCGTATTACGCCGCCTTCGATCTGGCCGACCACGGCGCCAGGATCGCGGCCATCATCGACACCCGTGACGCGGTGCGCCCGGATCTGCTGGAGGCAGCCCGCAAGCGCGGGATGGAGGTTCTGCCAAGCCACACCGTCACCACGACCACGGGCCGCTTGCGCGTGAAATCCGTCCGTGCGGCAGCGGTGCGCGGCACCCATGTGGGCGCGGGCCGTGACATCGCCTGCGACTGCCTGTTGATGTCGGGCGGCTGGACACCCTCGCTGCACCTGTTTTCCCACACCAAGGGTTCGCTGGCCTGGGATCAGGACAGCAGCACCTTCCTGCCCGACCGCAAGACCGAAGCCTGCGAGATCGCGGGCGCGGGGCGCGGCCTCTGGGGCTATGACCCTGTGCTGGCCGATGGCGCGGCGGCGGGTCTGCGCGCGCTTGAAGGCCTGGGCCGCGCCGGGCATGGTGCCCGCTTCACCGTCGCAAACGACCGCCCCGGCACCGGGGTCAGCCATACCGAATTGCCGACTGACGGCAATGCGGGCAAGGCGCGGGCCTTCATCGACTTTCAGAACGACGTGACCGCCAAGGACATCCGCCTGGCCGTGCGCGAGGGGATGCGGTCCATCGAGCACGTGAAGCGCTATACCACAAACGGCATGGCGACCGACCAGGGCAAGATGTCGAACATCAACGGCCTGATGATCGCCGCCGACGCGTTGGGCAAGGCGCCTCCGCAGGTGGGCCTGACGACCTTCCGCCCGCCCTATACGCCGACCAGCTTCGGAGCCTTCTGCGGATACCTGCGGGGCGACACC
>JAPSIP010000033.1 GCA_031178645.1 Paracoccus sp. (in: a-proteobacteria)
GTCCGACGCCGCCGGGGCGGCGGGGCCGCCGGGGGGGGGGGCCGCCGCGGGGGGGGGGCCCCGGGCCGCGGGGGGGCGGCGGGGGCGCCCCGGGGGGGGCGGGGGGGGCGCCCCCCGCCCCATCCCCATGCAGGACGGCAGCGCCGCTCATGACCGAACCCCTTTTGCAGATGACCGGGATCACCAAGGCCTTTGGCGGCGTCCCGGCCCTGGCGGACGGCAACCTGTCGATCCTGCCGGGCGAGGTGCATTCCATCGTCGGCCAGAACGGCGCGGGCAAATCGACCCTTATCAAGATCCTGACCGGCGTTTACCGCCGCGATGGCGGCAGCGTCCGCTGGATGGGCCGAGAGGTCGACCTGCGGTCCCCGCGCGAGGCCCAGCAGGCGGGCATCGCGACCATCTATCAGGAACTGACCCTGGTGCCGCAGCGCACCGTCACCGAGAACATCGTCCTGGGATACGAGCCGCGGACCCGCTTCGGCATGATCGACTGGCGCGCGGCCGAGGCCCGCACCCGCGAGGTGCTGTCGCGCTTTGGCATCGACCTGGACCCGCATCGCCCGCTTGGCAGCTATCCGACCGCGATCCAGCAGCTTGTGGCCATCGGCCGCGCCGCCTCGATGGAAACGCGGCTGCTGATCATGGACGAGCCGACATCCTCGCTGGACGAACGCGAGGTCGAGGTGCTGTTCGGCGTGATCAGCCAGCTTCGCGCCCAGGGAACATCGGTCCTTTATGTCAGCCATTTCCTGGACGAGTTGTTCGAAATCTGCGACGGCGTCACCATCCTGCGCGACGGCCGCAGCGTGGGCGCGGCCCGGATCGCCCAGTTGAGCAAGCTTGACCTGATCGCCGGAATGCTGGGCCGCAGCGCCGAGGACATCCGCAGCGCCGGGATGACCGAGCTTGCGGCAGGTGGCGCGCCCGCGGACGGCGCCACGGTGATCGAGGCGCGCGGCGTGGCCACCGACCGCCGGCTGCGCCGGCTGGATCTTTCGGTGCGCGCGGGCCAGATCGTCGGCCTTGCGGGCCTTCTGGGCTCCGGCCGGACCGAGGCCGCGCGCGCCCTGTTCGGCATGGACCGCCTCAGCGCCGGAGAGGTCAGGCTGGGCGGACAGGCAGCAAGCCTGGGATCGCCCCGCGCCGCCATCCGCGCGGGGCTGGCCTTTCTCAGCGAGGACCGCAAGACCGAGGGCATCATCCCCGACCTGTCCGTGCGCGAGAACCTGACGCTGGCGCTGCTGCCCCGCCTGTCGCGGATGGGCGTCGTTGACGAGGCCCGCGAACGCCGCATCGTCGAGGGCTTCATCCAGGCGCTTGGCATCAAGACCGCGCATATGGACCAGCCGATCCGCGAACTGTCGGGCGGCAACCAGCAGAAGGTCCTGCTGGGCCGCTGGCTTGCGATCGAGCCGCGCCTGCTGATCCTGGACGAACCGACCCGCGGCGTGGACGTGGGCGCCAAGCGCGAAATCCAGTCGATCATCCGCAAGCGGGTCGAATCCGGCTGCGCCGTTCTTCTGATCTCGTCCGAGTTCGAGGAACTGATCGAGGGCGCCCATGACATCGTCGTCATGCAGGAAGGCTGCAGCATTTCCACCCTGTCCAATCCCGGCGTGACCGAGAACCAGTTGATCCACGCCATGGCGGCCGGAGGTGCGGCATGATCGGGCGCATCGACCGCCGGATGCAGGGCCTTCTGCTGGCCCTGGCCGTGCTGATCGTGCTGAACATCGTGGTGACGCCGAACTTCCTCAACATGCGGTCGCTGTCGGTCAATGTCAGCCAGGTCGCGACCATCGCCATCGTGGCGCTTGGCATGACGCTTGTCATCGCCTCGGGCGGGATCGACCTGTCGGTGGGATCGGTCATGGCGGTTTCGGGGGCATTGGCGCCGATCATCTTCCTGTCGGGCTGGGGCCAGGCCAATCCCGCGCTTGGGCTGGCGGCCTCGATCGTGCTGCCGCTGATGGTCGCGGCGCTGTGCGGGCTGTTCAACGGGGCGCTGATCGCCTTTGTGGGGGTGCAGCCCATCATCGCGACGCTGATCCTGTTCATCTCGGGGCGCGGGATCGCGCAGGTGCTGACAAGCGGGAACCTGCAGACCTTCACCAACCCGTCCTTCACCTGGCTGGGCACGGGGCGGATCTTGGGCCTGCCGGTGCAGGGCTGGATCGCCATCGCCCTGACGCTGGTCCTTGCCTGGATCGTCCGGCGCAGCGTCTATGGCCGCTACCTGCTGGCCGTGGGCGGGAACGAGCGCGCGGCCGTTCTGGCGGGCGTGCCGGTGGCGCGGGTCAAGCTGGCCACCTACATGATCGCCGCGACGCTGGCGGGCCTTGCGGGGCTGATCGTCGTCGCCATCAACTCGGCCTCCGATGCCGCGCGGATCGGCCAGTTGATGGAACTGGACGCCATCGCCGCCGCCGTTGTGGGCGGCGCGGCCCTGTCGGGCGGGCGCGCGCCCGTGGTGGGAACGCTGCTGGGCGCGGTCTTCATCCAGCTGATGGGCTATACCCTGATCGCCAACGGCATCTCCGACGAAATGACCCTGATCGTGACGGCGGCCATCATCGCCGTGGCCGTCTGGCTCCAAAGCGGACGGAGGCGCTGATGAAATGCATCTCGGGCCAAGGCCATGTGGCGGTTTGGGTCGCGCTGAGCCTGCTGATCCTGTTCGGCATAATGCGCTATGACAACTTTGCCTCGGCCTACAACCTGTCGTCCTTCCTGGGCTACAACTCGATGTTCGTGCTGATCTCGATCGGGATGTGCCTTGTCATCATGACCGGGGGCATCGACCTGTCGGTGGGCGCGGTGGCGGCCCTGGCCAGCGTGGTGGCGGCCCAGATGTCGCCCCAGGGGCTGATCGTGGCCGTGCCGGCGGGGCTTACCGCGGGGATTGCGGCGGGCCTGCTGAACGCGGCCATGATCAGCGGGCTGCGCTTGCCGCCCTTCATGGCGACGCTGGCCACGATGCTGGCCGCCAAGGGCGTCGCGCTGCGGCTGTCGGACAACCGGACGGTGCCGGTGGACTGGACCAGCGACTTCACCGCCCTTGGCATGAACAAGGTCGCGAACCTTCTGCCCTGGACGATCATCATCGCGGTTGCGGTCGTGATCCTGGCCTGGGCGATCCTTGAACGCACCTCGCTTGGCCGGACGATCCTGGCCATCGGCGGCAATGCCGAGGCGGCGCATCTGATGGGCCTCAAGACGCGGCGGGCCGAGATCTTCGTTTACGTCTTCTCGGGCGCCTGCGCGGGCCTTGCGGGCGTCTTCCTGGCCTCGGGCTATGGCGCGGGCCAGCCGCTGGAAGGCGCGGGCTGGGAACTGGCGGCCATCGCGGCGGTGGTCGTGGGCGGCACGCTGCTGACGGGCGGCATGGGCTCGATTCCCGCGACCGTGGCGGGCGCGCTTCTGTTCGGCCTGGTCTTCAACCTGCTCAACTTCGAGAACGGGCGCGGCACGATCAGCCTGTCGGCGCACTGGCAGTCGGTGATCCGCGGGTTCTTCCTTCTTATCGTCATCCTTCTGCAGGCCCGGCTTGTCAGGCCCGCGGCAAAGACCTGAGGTTCCCATGCCCTCCATCATCGATCTTCAGACCCGGCTGTTCCGCGTGCCCCTGCCCGAGGTGATGTCGGACGCCAAGCACGGCGACCATACCCATTTCGAACTGGTCACCGTCACCATCACGACCGAGGACGGCTTGTCCGGCACCGGCTATACCTATACCGGCGGCTTCGGCGGCCGGGCCATCCGGGCGATGGTGGACCATGACCTGCGCCCCTTCCTGATCGGCCGCGACGCCACCGATGTCGAGGCGCTGCATGACGCGCTGCAATGGCGGGTCCATTATGTGGCGCGGGGCGGCATCGCCTCGTTCGCGATCTCGGCGGTCGATATCGCGCTGTGGGATCTGCGCGGCCTGCGCGACGGCCTGCCCCTGTGGCGCATGGCGGGCGGGGCGTCGGACCGCAGCCGCGCCTATCGCGGCGCCATCGACCTGAACTTCTCGCTGGAACGGCTGTTGTCGAACGTGCGCGGCTTCATCGACGAAGGCTATCAGGCCGTCAAGATCAAGGTCGGCCAGCCCGACATTCGCGACGACTTCATCCGGGCCGAGGCGGTGCGCGACCTTCTGGGACCGGATCGCGGCTTCATGGTGGACGCCAACTATGGCTGGTCGGTCGATCAGGCGATCGCGGCGGGCAAGACCTTTGCCGGCATGGACGTGCTGTGGTTCGAGGAACCGACCATCCCCGACGACTATGACGGCTATGCCCGCATTTTCGAGGCGACGGGCGTTCCCCTGGCCATGGGCGAGAACCTGCACACGATCCACGAATTCGAATATGCCGTCGCGCGGTCGCGCTGCGCCTATCTGCAGCCGGATGCCTCCAACTGCGGCGGCATCACCGGCTGGCTGCGCGCCGCAAGGCTGTGCGCCGACCACGGCATCCCCGCCTGTTCGCACGGGATGCAGGAACTGCATGTCAGCCTTGTGGGCGCGCAGCCCAATGCTGGCTGGGTCGAGGTGCATTCCTTCCCCATCGACCAATACACGACCCGTCCGCTTGTGCTGGACGGGCTGCACTGCATCGCCCCTGACACGCCCGGCACGGGCGTGCAGTTCGACTGGGCGCGCCTGGCGCCCCATGCCATTCCTTCCTGAAAGGCCAGACCCATGACCCATCACGCCGCCTTTTACCGCGGAAACCACCAGTTCGTCGTCGAACCCGTCGCCGAGCGCCAGCCCGGACCGGGCGAGGTCGCGGTGGACATCGCCTTTGTCGGGATCTGCGGAACCGACATGCATGTCTTCCACGGCAACATGGATGCCCGCGTCGGGCTGAACCGGATTATCGGGCACGAAACCTCGGGCCGGGTCGCCGCATTGGGCGACGGGGTCGAGGGCCTGTCGGTGGGCGACAATGTGGTGGTCCGCCCGCTGCATCATTGCGGCGATTGCCCGGCCTGCAGGGCGGGCAACAGCCATATCTGCCACAACCTTAAGTTCCTGGGCCTGGACACCGACGGCGCCATGCAAAGCCGCTGGATCGTTCCGGACTTCACCCTGCACCGCCTGCCGCCGGACATGGCCCTGGACGTGGCGGCCATGGTCGAGCCGCTGGCGGTCGCGGTCCATGACGTGCGCCGCGCCCGCCTGGCGCGGGGCGAAACCGCGCTTGTGATCGGCGGCGGCCCCATCGGGATGCTGATCGCGATGGTGGCCCAGGCCGAAGGCGCCCGCGTCCTGCTGTCCGAGATCAACGAAAGCCGCATGGCCATGGCCGACGCCCTGGGCTTCGAGGGGCTGAACCCCCGCAACCTGGACGTGGCGCAGGCCGTGCTGGACCGCACGGGGGGCGCGGGCGCGGATGTCGTCTTCGAGGTTTCGGGCACGCAGCCGGGCGCCGACCTGATGACCGATGCCGCCGCCGCGCGGGGCCGGATCGTGATGGTCGCCATCCACGCCAAGAAGCCGCAGGTGGATCTGTTCCGCTTCTTCTGGCGCGAGATCGAGATGCTGGGCGCCCGCGTCTACGAGGCGCAGGATTACGACCGCGCCATCGCGATGATCGCTGAGGGCCTGCCGGTCGGGCGGCTGATCACCGACCGCCATCCCCTGTCGGGCGTGCAGGCGGCCTTCGATGCGCTGAACGGCAATGCGACCGCCATGAAGTCCCTGATCCAGATCGGGGACGCGGCATGAGCATGTTCGACCTTTCCGGAAAGACCGCGCTTGTTACCGGCGCGCGGCGCGGCATCGGCGCCGGCATGGCCCTTGCCCTGGCCGAGGCGGGGGCCGACATCATCGGCGCCTCGGCCAGCATGGAGGCGGATGGCGGCGAAGTCGGGGAAAAGATCCGCGCGCTTGGCCGCCGCTTCGAGGGCCATGCGGTCGATTTCTCGGACCGCGCCGCGCTGAAGACCTTTGCCGCCGCGATGGAGGCACGCCCCATCGACATCCTGGTGAACAATGCCGGCACCATCAAGCGGATGCCCGCCGCCGAACACCCCGAGGACTGGTGGGATGAGGTGATCGAAACCAACCTGACCGCGCAGTTTCTTCTGACCCAGGCGGTGGGCCGGGGGATGCTGGCGCGCGGCCAGGGCGGCAAGGTGATCTTCACCGCCTCGCTTCTAACCTTCCAGGGCGGCATCAACGTGCCGGGATATGCCGCCTCCAAGGGCGGGATCGGGCAGTTGACGATGGCATTCGCGAATGAATGGGCCGGGCTGAACATCCAGGTGAACGCCATTGCCCCCGGCTATATCGCCACCGACAACACCCAGGCCCTGCGCGCCGATCCCGACCGTTCGGCATCGATCCTGGGGCGCATCCCCGCTGGCCGCTGGGGCACGCCCGCCGATTTCGCGGGGCCGGTCGTGTTCCTGGCCAGCCCGGCGTCAGACTATGTGTCGGGCACGATCCTGACGGTGGACGGCGGCTGGATGGGACGGTGAAGCCCCTTGCCCCCGCAAGGGGGTGGTGCCGCCCGGCCGGCCCTAGAGGCCCGAGCGGGTGACGTCCAGCAATCCGGCCCGGCGAAGGGTCGTGACCGGATATTCGGGGCTTGCCATCAGCGGCAGGCTGAAATCCGGTTCCACCTGCCTCAGCGTCTCGATCGCGGCTGCCGCGCCCGCGACATCGCCGCGCTTGAAGCGCAGCGCGGCCAGGATGCGCAAGGCGGGGCGGCAGTCGGGGGCATGGGACAGGGCGATGGCCGCGCTTTCCTCGGCATCGGCAAGCCGCCCCAGCCGGATTTGGGCCACCGCCATGCGCAGGCGCCAGCTTGGCTGGCCCAGGGCCGCGATGGGGCCAAAGCCTACCCGCGCGACCGCCGCAAAGGCATCGCCGTCGCGGCCCGCATCGGTCAGCGCCTGCGACAGCGCAAGATGCGCCAGGTCATGGCCGGGCGCCATCCGGCAGGCCAGACGGGCAAGGTCCAGGGCGGCCGAGACCTCGCCCTTCCAGGACTTCATCAACGAGGCGATGGACAGAACGATCGGGTCGCCCGGCGCCATGGCGCAGGCTTGCCGCGACAGATCCTCGGCCTCACCAAAAGCTTCGCGCGCATCGGGGGCCTGCCGTTCGATGATCAGCGTATAGCGCAAAAAGGCCCGCAGCGCCTGGGGCACGGGACCGTCGAACCGCTTCAACCGCTGGTCCGCCGACAGAAGCCTTGAGCGGGTGAAGCTGAACAGATCCTCGTGAGGATAAAGCGCCTCGGATCCGGGCATCAACTGGCTGGCGGCCTGGATCAGGGTCAGCGTGACGCAGGCGCTGACCCGGCGCAGGCTGGCTTCCAGCGGAGACAGGGAATAATGCTGCGCCCAAAGCTGGGCGCCGGTCTTGTGATTGCGCAGCACCATCAGCAGCAGCGCGCAATTGTCGGGCCGGGCCACGGAAAGCGCTTCGATGCGCAGGCCGGTCAGGGACTCCGCCGCCTGGACCACCCGCGTCGGAAGAAGGGCGGCGGCGCGCGACGCCGCTTCCTCCAGCACGCAACCGGCCAGCAGTTGCGCCGAAGGCGCGTCACCCTTGGGCTCGGTCAGGACCAGCAGCGGCACATCGGGTTCCGGGACGCGATCTTCCAGCGACAAGCGCATGTCGCGCAGCCAATCCTCGAACTCGGGGTCGCGGATATCAAGCCCTTCCGCGAACTCGACCGGCTGCCCGGTGGGGCCGGTCATCGGCCGCATGTCCACCGCGACCGCCGCCGGATCCAGGCCGATCCAGCCGTTGCCCGCAAGCAGCCCGTCCCCCAGGGCCTGGCGAAGTTCCCGGATCGCCTGGCGCAGGCTTGCCGCGCCCTGGGCCGGGGGGCTTTGGCTCCACAGGCGATCCTGGACCTGGCTTCGCGGCATCCGAAGATCGGGGGCGGTGCCCAGCAGGGCCAGCATCCCGCAGGCTTTCCGCCCGGTCGGGGTCCGGTCATTCCCTTCGGGGTCGGTCAGGCGGACCGGCCCGATCAGGCGTAGTTGAAGACGCATGGATCAGCCCCGGCAGAAGCGGCTTGTTATGTTACCATAGGTAAACGAATCAAGAGTCGTCTTTTTTACCGAGTATCGGCGGGGGATCCATGTCGCTGGTGAACGCCCACAATGCGCATAACGCGCATAATGCCCACAACGCTCATAACGCGCACAATGCCCATAATGCCCATGCCGGATCCGGCGCCGCATCGGGGGTGGATGCCGCGACGCTGGCACAAGCCCTGATCGTCGCGCGCGATGCCCTTGCCCCGATGGGCGAGGTTGGGGTGGCTGACACGAAAGATCCCCAGCTTGATCATGCCGCGCGCCTGCGGCGGATCGAGTTTCCCTTTGCCGTCTCAGCCCTTCTGTCGGAACTGGGCGAAGGGCTGGAGGTCACGGCAGACAAGAACGCCTTTGTCATTTCCACGGCAGGGGGCGAACTGGTCAGGATCACGCCCCCGACCCCGGACAACCTGGAGACCGAGGCGCAGCTTGTGGCGGGCTATGCCGAGTTGCGGGCCGAGCGGCTGAGCGAAGTGCTGGCGCAGTCCCAGCATATCCATCCGTTCTTCTCGGCGGTTCTTCCCATGGTGCCGGCCTGGACGCCCAGCCTTGTCCTGCTGATCGCCGTGACCGAGGAGCTGGCCACCGCGATGGTTCAGCGGGCCAAGCTGGGCTTCGGCCTGCCCCGGCCCCATGTGCTTTCGCCCGATATCCTGCCGATGATCGCCTGCCCCGGCCATTCCTCGTTTCCCAGCGGCCATGCCGCCCAGGCCTTTGCCGTGGCCGGGGTTCTGTCGGCCCTGACGGGCAAGTCTTCGCCGCAGATGACCAACCCCCTGGACCAGATGGCTGCGCGGATCGCCGTCAACCGCACGGTCGCGGGCCTGCATTACCCCTGCGACAGCGCCGCCGGTGCTGTTCTGGGCATTGCCGTCGCCCGCTGGGTGCTGGCCCGAGCAGGCGCTGCATCCGAGACTGTTGAGGTCAGCTTAGAGGCCGAGGGTTGGGGCGGGGACGCGCCCGGCGACACCCGCGACTTCCACCTTCCGGCGCTTTGGAAGGCATGGGAGGCCAAGCACCACCTGAAGCAGGGTGGGACGCTGCAAGTTGGGAAGGCGCCCATGCTGGCCTCGCTTTGGACAGAAGTGACACGCGAATGGGGGGAAAGATGGGGCTGACACTGTCCTGGGAGCCCGAAAAACAATCCTCCGGCTTCGACAACGAGGCCTGGCCCCTGCTTCACGAGCTGATCCCGAACGGACAGCCAATCTTAAGGGACACAAGTCAAAAGGCGCTTCAGGATGCCCTGGAAGCCCTGAAAGACGCGGCGTTCGGGCCATGAGCGACCGCCCGACCCTGCAGGACTTCGCCCCTGTCCTGGCCAATCTTCCCCTGCTGGTTCCCCCGGCGGCCCTTGTCGGACCCGATGTCCCGCCTGCCGAGGGAACGGACTTTCTGCACGCGGATGCCCGGCCGTCAGATCCCGAAAAGAGGGCGGCCATCATTGCCGTGATCGACCATGCGATCCCCTTTGCGCACCCGTTGTTCACCACGTCCAGCGGCCACAGCCGCTTTGCGTCGATCTGGCTGATGGAAGCCGCGGCGACGGAAAGGCGGACGGATATCGCCTTCGGGCGGGAATTGCGCGGGCCCGACATCGACATCATGCGGGTGCAGAGCGACCCCGGTGCGGCCTATCGGGCCTGCGGATTGGCGTCGCCGGGACGCTGCATGTCGATGGCCCATGCCGACAGCCATGGCGCGGCCGTTGCCGCATTGGCCGGCGGGTTCCGGCCTTCCGGTGACGAGGGCCTGCAATTCCCGCTTCTGGGCGTGTCGCTGCCCCGAAGCGCGATGGCCGAGACCTCGGGAAGCCTGGCCGGGTTCTTCATCCAAAGCGCCCTGGTCTTCATCATCGCGCGCGCCAGGGCCCTTGCGAAGGAACTGTCGGCAGGTTCGGGACAGCAGGTCAAGCCTGCGCTTGTGGTCAACCTGTCGCTGGGCGTCACGGCAGGGCCGCAAGACGGCAGCGGACCCTTGGCGCGCTTGCTGGACGACATCGGTGGGATGCCCTTCCCGGAACTGGGGCGCGTCCATTTCGTCGTTCCCACGGGGAACCACCGTCAGGATTGCCTGCGCGCCCAACTGAGAGGCGGGGATAGCATTGGCTGGAACATCCCCCCCGCCGATCCCACGCCCAACGCCATCGAGATCTGGTCCGCACCGTCGGAGCCTGCCCCGCGGCTGGAAATCTCGACCCCCTCGGGCGCGCGTCTCGAGGTGCCGCTGACCGCGTCGGGCGCGGGGGCTATCCTGGATGGGGACAACAAGCCGATCGGGCGCGTCGTGCTGCAGCGGCGGGGCGGGGATGCGGGGCGCATCTGCCAGACCGTGATCCTCCACCCGACCCTTCCGACTGGCCCGGACGACCCCTGGTCCCCGCCGGGCCTGTGGGGCCTGCACCTGGCAAGCGCAGGCGACTCGGGCTGCGACCTGGTGATCCATCGCGATGACCGCCTGCCGGGCTTCCGGACCCAAGGGCGGCAGTCCCGCCTGGTCGATCCGAACTATGTCCGCCGCACCGAAGACGGACGCTGGCCCGGCAAGGACGAGGGTTTGCCGATGATCCGCCGCGACG
>JAPSIP010000308.1 GCA_031178645.1 Paracoccus sp. (in: a-proteobacteria)
GCCGCTTGCATAGACATGCGGGAAATCCAGCTGTTCGTCACTGGCGCCCAGGTTGGCGAACAGGTCGAAGACATCGTTCAGCGCGTTGTCGGGTTCGGCGGCGGGCTTGTCCACCTTGTTCAGCACCACGATCGGGCGCAGGCCCAACGCCAAGGCCTTGGCCAGCACGAACTTGGTCTGCGGCATCGGGCCTTCGGCCGCATCGACCAGCAGGCAGACGCCATCGACCATCGACAGGATGCGTTCGACCTCGCCGCCGAAATCGGCGTGGCCCGGGGTGTCCACGATGTTGATCCGCGTCCCCTTCCATTCGACCGAGGTGGCCTTGGCAAGGATGGTGATCCCGCGTTCGCGTTCGATGTCGTTGCTGTCCATCGCCCGTTCTGCAACGGCCTGGTTTTCGCGGAACGACCCGGATTGACGCAACAGCTGGTCGACCAGGGTCGTCTTGCCGTGGTCAACGTGAGCGATGATGGCGATGTTGCGGATATCCATGGGCGACCTTTTCAATTTGCGGTCGCCCTAAACAATTGCGGCCAAAAACACCAGATGAAAACTGGACAACGGACGCTGCCTGCCGATGCAACGGAAAACCCCGCCACGTTGGGTGGCGGGGGCGGCCGGGACAGAATGCCGGTGGATCGGCCCTGGCCGATGCCGGCTGCAGGGATGCGTCAGCCGTCCGCGCAATGCGTCCTAGCGAAGGCCAAGAAAGGACAGGATGAACAGGACGACGACGACCAGGCCGACGATGTAGATGATGGAATTCATGGGTTGTCTCCGCTGATGATTGCGTCCGAGGTTCGGATTTTCCGAACGGCGTCATCGTGATAACGCGAATGTGCAACCCAGGTTCCCGGCCCCCTGCCTGTCAGCCGATCCGGCGCGGCAGCCAGCCCAGGCCTTGCGCGGTCAGGCCGGCGGGGTTGTATTCGGCGCTGACCCAGCCCTTGTAGCCGGAATGATCCAGGGCCGCGAAAAAGCCCTGATGGTCTATCATGCCGCCGCTCGGCTCGTGCCGCCCCGGAACGCTTGCGATCTGAACATGGCGGATGATCGACGCGTGGCTGCGCCAGGTTGCCATCGCGTCACCGGTGATCAGATGCGCGTGATAGCTGTCGAACTGCAGGCCCAGGTTCGCCGCGCCGACCTTCGCGATCAGCTCGGCTGCAAGGTCGAAGTCGGCCAGGAAATAGCCCGGCTGGTCCTTGGGGTTCAGCGGCTCGATCGTCAGGCTGACATGGGGCGCGCGCGCCGCAGCCCAGGCAAGGTTGCGGGCAAAGCTGTCCCGCGCCTCTGGCCCCTGGGCATAGCCCGCCATGATGTGGATGTGCCGCGCCCGCAGCGCGCCCGCAAAGCGCAGGGCGCGGTCGAAGTCGCTGCGAAAGCGGTCTTCTCGCCCCGGCTCGGCCGCGAAACCGCGCGGGCCGCCGGCCCAGTTCGGCGGGGGCGTGTTCATCAGCACGAATTCCAGCCCGACCGAGATCGCCGCACGCGAAAGGTCGCGGGCAGGGATGTCATAGGGAAACAGGATCTCGACCCCCTCGAACCCGGCATCCGCCGCGGCCGCGAATCGGTCCAGCATCGGCAGTTCGGTGAACAGCATGGTCAGGTTGGCGGCAAAGCGGGGCATCAGGGCTCCAGCGGGAAGAAGACGCCCAGCGACCGGATCCCTGCGCGTCCGTCCTGTTCGGTGGCGGCGGCGGCAAGGCGGTAGAAGGTCTTGCGGTCGATCAGCGCCTCCAGCCCGGCGCGGACATGGACATAGGGGCGGGGTTCGTCAGCCGTTCCGCGCAGGGTGATCGGGTTCTCCGGCCCCGCTGTCACATGGTCGCCCACATTTGTGGTGAAGGTCACGGCATCGGTCCCGATATCCGCGTCGACCGCCACGAAGGGTGCGTCGACGACCCGGATCCCCACCTTTTCCACCGGCGTGACCAGGAAGAAGCGGTCGCCCTCGCGCTTGAGGATGGTGGAAAACAGCCGCACCATCGCGGGCCTGCCGATGGGCGTGCCTTCGTGGAACCAGGTGCCGTCGGCACGGATCTCCATGTCCAGGTCGCCGCAGAAGGGCGGGTTCCACAAATGCACCGGCGGAAGGCCGCCCTTGGCCGCCTTGCTGGCCGCTGCGGCAATGCCCTCGGCGCTCACAGCTTTGTCACCGCGATCTGCCATTCCTTGTAGTCGTCTTTCGGTTATCCCCTTATGGTCTGGTGTAGAGCAGTCAGGGGGCATTGTCATGGCTTCGGATGAAATTCTGGTGCAGCGGGTCGAACAGCTAGGCCAGACCCTCGGCAATGCCCGTTCCAGCATCGAGCAGAAGTTCGTGGGCCAGCACCAGGTGGTCGAACAGGTGCTTGCGGCGATCCTGTCGGGCGGCCACGCGCTGCTGGTGGGCCAGCCGGGCCTGGGCAAGACGATGCTGGTCGATACGCTGTCCACGGTCCTGGGCCTGGGCAGCCAGCGGATCCAGTTCACGC
>JAPSIP010000034.1 GCA_031178645.1 Paracoccus sp. (in: a-proteobacteria)
CGCGATGATGGCGATCAACATCTGGGTGATGATGCTGGTGGCAAGCCTGATCTGGCTGATCCGCCGCCATCATGTCAGCGCGCTTGCCGCCAAGGCCGCCGCCCCCATCGGTGCCGTGATGACGGTGATCGGCCTGATCACCGGCGCGGTCTGGGGCCAGCCGATGTGGGGCACCTGGTGGGAATGGGATCCGCGGTTGACCAGCTTCCTGATCCTGTTCCTGTTCTATATCGGCTATATCGCTCTGTGGTCCGCGATCGAGGATCCCGACAGCGCCGCCGACCTGACCGCCGTCCTGTGCCTCGTCGGCTCGGTGTTTGCGCTTCTGTCGCGCTATGCCGTCTTCTTCTGGAACCAGGGCCTGCACCAGGGCGCCAGCCTGTCCGTCCAGCCGGGCGAGAGGATGAGCGCGGTTTACCGATACCCCCTGTATCTGACGATGCTGGGCTTCGGCCTGTTGTTCCTGTCGCTGCTGTTGATCCGCACCCGCACCGAAATCCGCAGGCGGCGGCTGGCCGCCCTGCAAGCAAGGGAAATGCGCCCATGATCGAGCTTGGAAAATACGCGGGCGCCGTGATCGGCGCCTATGGCCTGTCGCTGGCCCTGCTGGGCGGGTTGATCTGGCGGACGCTGGCCGCCAATGCCCGCGCCCGCCGCGATCTGGAAAGGCAGGAAAACCGTGGCTAGGATTTCTCCGCTTGTCGCGTTGCCGCCCCTGGCCTTTGCCGCCCTGGCAGGGATGTTCCTGTGGGGGATGAACCGCGACGACCCGACGGCGCTTCCCTCGGCGATGGTTGGCCGCGAGGCGCCGGCGGTGCCGCAGACGACGCTGCCGGGCAAGACCCAACTGACGGACGAGATGCTGCGCCAGCCGGGGGTGAAACTGGTGAACTTCTGGGCAAGCTGGTGCCCGCCCTGCCGGGCCGAGCATCCGACGCTGACCGAACTGGCACGGCAGATGCCGGTCTATGGCGTCGATCTGCGCGATACCGATGCCAATGCCCTGGCCTTCCTGACCGAGGATGGCGATCCCTTCGCGGCCATTGCGACCGATCCCAAAGGCCGCACCGCGATCGACTGGGGTGTCACGGCCCCGCCCGAGACCTTCATCATCGATGGCGAGGGCCGTATCCTTTACCGCTTCGCAGGCCCGCTGGTGCGAGAGGATTACACCAACCGCTTCCTGCCCCAGCTTGAAAAGGCGCTGCAGGCCGAGGAGTGAACCCGCGCCGTCACGGCCCGTCGTTCAGATAGGGCGTCGATGCGCCCTTTGCGGCCTTGTCTGATTTGGCGGACTTCGCCTTGGGCGCGGCGGGCTTCCTAGGCTTCTTGGCGGCCTTGGGGGCCATCGCCTCGGCCACGTCCGGCATGGCCTGGTTCGTTGCCTGGGCGTTGTCGCCCGCCTGCATTCCGTCGCCTGACATGTCCCCGCTTCCCGACTGGTCGCGAAGTTCCTGTTCGGCCTGGTTCCAGTGATCCGAATCGCGGCCTTCGGGGCGGCCTTCGCTTTCCCAGATCTCGTGGGCGCGCTGCCTGATGCGTTCCTGATGGTCCTGATCCATTTACATCCTCCTTTGTTGGATTACGCCGCTTCCGGGCCGTTGCGCAGGAAGGCCATGACCGTCTGCCAGCCGACGGCAACGGTTCCGCTGACCGCGCTGTCCTGCGCGACCTCCTCGGCCGAGGTGTCGATGCGCAGGGTCCATTCCCCCTCGGGCAGGGCAAACTCTGCATCATCACCCGCGTTGACAAGCACCAGCAGTTCCGTCCCATCGGGCGAGATCTGGTGCAAGGCGAAGCAGCGCAGTTCCGCGTCCTGCCAATCGCCTTCCTCCATGGCCCCGCCGCGCGGGTGCAACCAATGGAACACCGGCTGCCGGTCCTGGGCATCGTTGGGCGCGGCGCCAAAGCGCGATTGAGACAGGGGCACCTCATGGCGGAACGCCGCAAGGGCCTGGACTGCGTTCAGCACCTCGTCGCGGGCCTTGTTCCATTCCAGCCAGCTGATCGCGTTGTCCTGGCAATAGGCGTTGTTGTTGCCGTCCTGCGTGTTGCCGAAGTCGTCGCCCGCCAGGATCATGGGGACGCCATGGCTCAGCATCACGGTTGCCAGCATGGCGCGGACGCGGCGGATGCGGGCGGCGATGATGCCCTCGTCCTCGGTCGCGCCCTCGGCGCCCATGTTGTCGGACAGGTTGTGGTCGTGGCCGTCGCGGTTGTCCTCGCCATTGGCGTCGTTGTGCTTGTCGTTGAAGCTGACGGTGTCCCACAGGGTGAAGCCGTCATGGGCCGCGACGAAGTTCACGCTGGAGGTGGCGGGCCGGTGGCTGTGGTTGAACTGCACCGGCGATCCCGACAGCCGTTCCGCCATCGCGGGCAGCAGGCCCGGATCGCGGCGCCAGAAGGCGCGGGTGTCGTCGCGGAACTTGTCGTTCCATTCGCGGAAGGGCCAGCGATAGCCGCCCACCTGATAGCCGCCTTCGCCGATGTCCCAGGGTTCGGCGATCAGCTTGACGCCCGACAGGACCGGATCCTGGCGGATGGCGTTGAAGAACGACCCGTCGCGTTCGAAGCCCTGGGATTCGCGGCCCAGGGTCGAGGCCAGGTCGAAGCGGAAGCCGTCCACATGCATCGCCTCGACCCAATAGCGCAGGGAATCCATGACCATCCGCAGCACCATCGGATGCGCGACGTTCAGGGTATTGCCGGTGCCTGTGGTATCGAAGGCGTGCCGGGGGTTGTCCGGTGACAGCAGATAATAGGAGGCGTTGTCGATGCCCCGGAAGGACAGGGTCTGGCCCAGTTCGTTGCCCTCGGCCGTGTGGTTGAAGACCACATCCAGGATCACCTCGATATTGGCCTTGTGCAGCTTGCGGATGGCCTCCTTCACCTCGCGGATCTGGCCCGACTTGAGGTAGGGCGCATGGGGCGCGAAGAAGGACAGGGTCGAATAGCCCCAATAGTTCGACAGCCCCTTTTCGACCAGGTAGCGGTCGTTGGCAAAGGCGTGGATCGGTAGAAGTTCCAGCGTCGTGACGCCGATGCGCTGCAGATGTTCGATGACCGCGTCGCTGCCCAGGGCCCGGAAGGTGCCGCGGTCGGCTTCGGACACGTCGGGGTGAAGCTGGGTCAGGCCCTTCACATGGGCCTCGTAGATCATGCTGTTCTGCCAGGGCGTGCGGATCGCCCGGTCGGTGTCCCAGTCGAACTTCGCATCGACCACCACCGCCTTGGGCATGAAGGGCGCGCTGTCGCGGGTATCGAAGCTGAGGTCGTCCTCGCCGATCGTGTAGCCGTGCAGGGCGTCGTCCCATTGGATCTGGCCCCGCAATTCGCGGGCGTAAGGATCCAGCAGCAGCTTGTTCGGATTGAAGCGGTGGCCTTGCTCCGGCTCATAGGGGCCGTGGACGCGATAGCCATAAACCTGGCCCGGCTCGATCCCCGGAAGATAGCCGAACCAGACGCCGCCCTCCATGTCGGGCAGCTCAAGGCGGTGAAGCTCTTTCTGGCCGCTCTCGTCGAACAGGCAAAGCTCGACCTTGGTCGCGTGGTCCGAAAACAGGGCGAAGTTCGTGCCTTCGCCCAGGAACTCGGCGCCAAGGATGTCGGGGCGGGTGACGGAAAGATCGAAGGCCGGAGCGTCTTTGATGTCGCGCATATCTGATTGCACCTCAGGCGACATCGCGGGACTGCAGTGCCGATCGTGCGGCCCCGTGCATCGACACCGGCGCGCGAACGGCCTCTCGCCGGTCCAGCATGGTCTGGGTAATCAGCACGGTTCCCCTGTCGCGGCGGAACCACAGATCATCCTCGTCCGGGTCCTCGCCCACGACCAGCCCAGCCGGCACCTTGGTTCCCGGCGCCACGAGGCAGCGCGTCAACCGGGCCGAGGCTGGGACAAGCGCGCCGGGCATCGCCACGCTGCCGCGGCCCAGATACCATTCCGACAGGGTGGACGCGCGCGGCAGGCGGGCTGGCTGCTGGCCCACGAAGTCCAGATGCGACAGCCGCAGCGATTCCAGCGTGCCCACATCGCGCCAATAGGTGTGGCCCGACGGACCGGCCGGCAGGCGATAGGACATGGCCAGCCCCTGCGCCACGGCGGCGGGAATGACCTCGTGCCCGAAGTCCAGCGAGGCGATGTTGCGGCCGAACAGCGCGTCGCGCAGCCAGTCGGCCTCGAAGACATAGATGCCCATCGACACCATCGCATGGTCGGGATCGCCCGGAATGGCCGGCGGGTGGGCGGGCTTTTCCATGAAGGACAGGATGCGGCCGCTTGTGTCGGTCTGCATGACGCCAAAGCCGCTGGCGGCAGCGACGGGCACCACATCGACGGCCACGGTGACCGCCGCGCCCGAGGCCTTGTGCGCCGCGATCAGCGGGGCATAGTCCATGTCATAGATATGGTCCGCCGCCACCACCAGGACCTGATCCGAGCCCCAGTCCTCGACCTGCGCCCAGTTGTGGCGCACCGCATCGGCGGTTCCAAGATAGGTGTCGCGTCCGTCCTTCAGGATCATCGCGCCCGATGCGAAATGCCCGTCCCAGCGTGCCGGCAGGTGGTCGTGCAGGGTCGCGGGGGCGAATTGCGTGGCGACCACAAGCCGGTCAAGACCCGACCTGACGATGTTCGCCATCGCGAAATCGACGATCCTGTTGCGCCCTGCAAAATGCACGGCAGGCTTGCTTTCGGCGGCGGTCAGATCATGCAGGCGGGTGCCCTTGCCGCCCGCCAGCAAGATGGTGGCAACATTCAGGTCCGAATGGTTTTTCGAGACAAGATGGGACTGCAAAGCTGACACCGGCGCTATCCTTTGGTTGGAAATCAAACAGCCCAACGGGCGACTCGCTTTCCAAACTGAAACAACGCGTGATTGTTCCAGTGGATATCATTTGTTAACCCGCTTATCGGAGGTTCTCGGTCCGGACGCTGACCATGCTGCCGTCGGAAAAGGCACGGGACAAAAGCGCATCCGGCACAGGCGCCCCCGCGGGGGCAAACTCGACCGAGATGGTCCGGTCCTGATGGCGGCGGATCAGGCGCAGGGTGCCGCCATCATCCTGCACCTGCGCGTCCGCGCCTTGCAGGAAATCAGCCTGGTCCCGGCGCAGCGCCAGCAGTTGCCGCGTCCAGTGCAGCTTGGCCTCGGGGTCATCGCCCTGCGCCGCCAGGGCGTCCCAGTCCACGGGCAGACGGTTGTCGGGATCGGTCAGCGCCAGCAGCCCGTTTTCGTCGCCGCGATAGATGTCGGGAAAACCGGGCATCAGCATCTGGATGGCAAGCTGGGCAAAGGACAGGGCTTGGCCCCGGTGCATCAGCGACTGAAGGGCCGGGGGGGTTCTGGCCTGCCATTCCCGCATCAGGTCGCGGGCAAAGGTCTTGGCCGCGGTCTCGGCAGCTTCGTCGGGATTGGTCCAGAAGCTTGTCAGCTTGGCCTCTCGCATCGCCTTTTCGATGTGCTGGCTGACCCGGTCCGTGGCCTTTTCGGCCTGACCGTCCCAGACCGCCAGCGCCGCCTGCACGACATACCATTGCCACCGCGGCTCCAAGCCCTGCGCGGAAGGCAGTCCAGCCGCGTCCTGATACAAGGCGTGGAAATCCTGGGGCAGGTGGCTGATCGCGACCAGCCGCATCCGGGAATCGCCCGACCGCTTGGTGTCATGGGTGGAAACCAGCGTCATGTCCGACGGACGCCGGGCGGCCAAAAAGGCATTGGCGTGATCGGCACTCACGGCGGGTTCGTCGGGTTCTGCGCCGACCTCGTTCGCGGGAAGGTAGCGGGTCCAGCGGAAGCCCGCGGTATCTTCCTGGGCCTTTGCCAGAAGCGCGCCGGATACCTGCTGGAAGCGGCGCACGAAGGCGCGGGCCGCGTCGGTTTCGGGATTGGCCATCAGGTCGGCCAGCAGATCAAGGACGGCCCGGTCGCGCAGTCCCTGGGCCGCATCCTCGGCAATCGTGCGCAGAAGCTTCTGGTCCTCGGGGCTGGCGCTGTCGGTGACATAGGTGCGATAGCGGGGCGTGGCCACCAGCAAGGCCGTGACCGCCTCGCGCAGCGACTCGGGGCCGGGTTCGGCAAGGGCAGAGCCTTGCGCCGCAAGGGCGGCCAGGTCGCCAAGCTGACGGCGTTCGGCGGCCAGTTCATTGTCCAGGACATCCAGCTTGGCCTGGCGCAGTTCCTCGCGGAACTCGGTCGAGATGCCGGTGGCCTCGCGCCAGAAACCATCCAGCCTGTCGATCCCCGCCGGATCGGTCAGAAGCTGGGCGATCAGCCGCGCGGCCTCGTATCCGGTGGTCCCGACGGTGGGCCATTCCGGGGGTAAGGTTTCATCCCCAACAAGGATCTTTTCCACCCAGACCGGCGTGTCGGGCAGCGCCTCGTTCAGCCATTGCAGATAGGTGGCGGGATCGGCCAGCCCGTCGATGTGATCCACGCGCAGGCCCTGCACCTCGTCCTGGCGGACAAGATCAAAGATCAGGCTGTGGGTGTCTTCGAAGACGGCGCGATCCTCGACCCGCATCCCGATCAGGCTGGTGACGTTGAAGAACCGCCGATGGGTGATGCCGTCCCGTTCAAGCGCGTAATGCACCAGCCGCCAGTGCTGGTTGTCGTGCAGGGCGCGCAGGTCGCTGGTGACCGGGCTGTCCTCGGCCAGGGGGACGGACACGTCGCCGAAATGCCACATCCCGTCGGCCACGCGGAAGGCCCCGTCGGCCAGCATCTTTTCGAACGGTTCGGGCAGGAAGGGCAGGACCAGCGGCCCGGCGGCCCAGTCGATGTCGAAGTGCCGGGCATAGCGGCTGGCCTGCCCCTGCTTCAGGACATCCAGCAGCCAGGGGTTTTCCAGCGTGAAGGCCGTGTGGTTCGGCACGATGTCCAGGATGATCCCCAACCCCCGGTCGCGGGCGGCCGCGGCCAGCCGGTCGAACCCGTCCCGACCGCCAAGCGCGGGGTCGATCTGCGTGGGGTCGGTGATGTCATAGCCGTGGGTCGACCCCGTGGTCGCCAGAAAGATCGGCGACAGGTAGATGTCCGAGACGCCCAGGTCCGACAGATAGGGCAGCAGTTGGACGACCCGGTCGAAATCGACTCCGTCGCGCATCTGGATCCGGTAGGTCGCGGTGGGGATGTTGGTCATGATAGCCTTGCGCTGACAGAGATGGCAAAAGGGTCGCGGCCGATGCGGCCCAGCAAAAATCCGGCGTCGTCCAAGGGTTGAAGCCCCCCGTCAGCCTGGCCCAGAGACAGGCGCAGGTCCAGCGTGCCGGCGTTGAAGAACCATGTCGCCTGGGCCGAGGCCGGGCCGTGGCGGGTGACCTGCGCGGGCTGGCTGCGCCCGCTTTTCAGCAGCGGGACGACACTGTCGCGGCGAAAGGCCAGGGCGCGGGCGGTCAGGTCCAGCCATTCGGCGGCATTGGCATCCTCGCTCCAGTCCAGCTTGGACCGGGCGAAGGTTTCAGGGGCCAGCGGATCGGGCACCTTCGATCCCAGGCTCGCGATGCCCGCAAACTCGGCGGCGCGGCCTTCACGCACGGCCTTGGCCAGATCGCCCTCGAAATCGGCAAAGAACAGGAAGGGCGTGGTTGCGCCCCGTTCCTCGCCCATGAAGATCATCGGAACATAGGGCGCGACCAGCAGCAGGGCATAGGCCGCCTTGACGCCCTGCGGGTCGGCCAGCGACAGCAGCCTTTCGCCAAGGGCGCGGTTGCCCACCTGGTCATGCGTCTGGGTCGAGTTGACAAAGCCCGTGGGCGGCAGATCCCCGCAAGGCTCCCCGCGCGCCTCATCGCGCCCCGGGCGGGGCTGGCCTTCCTCGATATGGCCGCGTTCAAGCGCCAGGCACAGATCGCCAAAAGGGTCGTGCGAAAAGCTGGCGTAATAGCTGTCGGATTCGCCGGTCAGCTGGACATGGACGGCGTGGTGGAAGTCGTCGTTCCAGCTTGCGTCATAGCCATTCTCGCGCAGGAAGCGTTCGTTGCGCTCGTCCTCGACGATCAGGTGGATGGCGCGGCTTGCGTCCACCGCGCGGATGCGCCCGGCAAAGGTCGTCATGAAGTCATTCGCGCCCGGCCCGCTGATCTGGTGGACCGCATCCAGCCGCAGCCCGTCCATGCGATATTCGCCGATCCAGTATTCGGCGCACTGGATCCAGTATTCGCGAACGGCAGGCTGCGAAAAGTCGATGGCCGCGCCCCAGGGGGTATGGCGCGCCTCGTCGAAGAAGGGGGGGGCAGCGTGGTGCAGATATGCGCCTTCCGGGCCGAAATGGTTCATCACCAGGTCCAGGATCACCATGATCCCCAGCGAATGGGCCTGATCGACAAAACGCCGCAAGTCGTCGGGTGTGCCATAGGCCGGGTGCAGCGCGTATGGCAGCACCCCGTCATATCCCCAGCCCCGATCGCCCTGCCACTGGCCCAGGGGCATCAGTTCGACCGCTGTGATGCCTAGGTCGGCCAGTTCCGCAAGCTTTTCGGCAGCGGCCCCCAGCGTGCCCTGCGGCGTGAAGGTGCCCAGGTGCATCTCATAGATCACCGCCTCTGCCCAGTCGCGGCCAGTCCAGGGCGCCTGCGGCTGGTCGTCGGCAGGTCCCAGCACGACCGAGGGCGCGTGGACATCGCCCGACTGCAACCGGCTGGCAGGGTCGGGAATGTCCTGCCCGTCCACGCGCAGCAGATAGGTGTCGCCGGGCCGGGCCGGGGCGGTCGCCGTCCAGAAGCCGTCGGCATTGCGCGTCATCGGTTGCGCCTGTCCGTTCAGGATCAGGGCCACCTCGGACGCCGTGGGCGCCCAGGTGCCCACCGTCCATCCCGCATCGGACCAGCGTCCGCGCCAGTCATGCACCATGTCCTGTGTCCTCACATCATCGGCTTGCCGCCGGTGACGGCGATGGTCGTGCCCGAAACATAGCTGGACATGGGTTCGGCCAGCATCACATAGGCCGAGGCCAGTTCAACCGGCTGCGCAGGCCGGCCGATCGGATAATTGGCGCCGAAGTTCGACACCTTCTCGGCGTCCATGCTGGCGGGGATCAGCGGCGTCCAGACCGGGCCGGGGGCCACGGCATTGGCGCGGATCCCGCGTTCTGCCAGCATCTGCGCCAGGCCCATGGTAAAGTTCTGAATCGCGCCCTTGGTGGTGGCATAGGCCAGCAGGTTGGGGCTGGGATTGTCCGAATTGATCGAGGCCGTGTTGATGATCGAACTGCCCGGTCCCATATGCGGCACCGCCGCCTTGGTCAGGTAGAACATCGCGTCGATATTGGTGGCGAAGGTATAGCGCCATTCCTCGTCCGGGATGTTCTCGATCTTGTCGAAGGTCAGCTGGTGGGCGGCGTTGTTGACCAGGATGTCGATCTTGCCGAACGCCTGCGCCGTCTCGGCGATGATCCTGCGGCAATGCTCGGGATCCGAAAGATCGCCCGGAAAGGTCAGGCATTCGCGCCCCGCATCGCGAACCAGTTGCGCAGTGGACTGCGCGTCGTCGGTTTCGTCCAGATAGGACAGTGCCACATCCGCGCCTTCGCGGGCAAAGGCGATGGCCACGGCCCGGCCGATGCCGCTGTCGCCGCCGGTGATGATGGCCTTCATCCCCTCCAGCCGGTTTGCGCCGCGCCAGCTTTCCTCGCCGTGGTCGGGCTTGGGGTCCATCTTCTGAAAGCTGCCGGGCAATTCCTGCTGCTGCTTGGGGAACGGGGGCTTGGGATAATCACGCATCTGGCGGCCTCGCGGTCTGAAGGGTGGTCGGTGTTGCGGAGAACCCGCCCTTCCTGAACCGCCGGAACGCGATCAGGTTTCCGCCTTGCTGTTTATCAGCCGATGAAAGCTGCGCGGCGGGTGCGGAACAACTGCCGCCGCGGCTTCGTTTGATCCCGAACCAAGACGGAGCAATGACATGCGCAACAGCGACATTCTGATAGCGGCGGGCGGCTTTCTGCTGATGGGCGGCCTGGTCGCCAGGGCCTGCAGCACGACGGGCGGGTCCGGCAGCGGTTATGTCCGGTCCGCCGGACGGCGCGAGATGTCCGCACCGCCCCGCGACTGGGACCGCGTGGACGAAACCGCGGACGAATCCTTTCCCGCAAGTGATCCCCCCGGAAACTACTGAGGCGATCATGGCCGAGGATGCCGAACTGATCGCCTACAGGAAGCTGGTCGCGGCCTTGCCCGACCTGCTGTCCCCCGAGGCCCGCCAGCCGATCTGCGATTGGCTGGCTGAAAGGCAGGTCATGCGCGACGGTCAGGAAGACCCCGGCGCCGTGATCGTCGAGGGCCTGGAAACCGAGCTTGCCATTGCCGAGACCTTCAGAAAGATCGTCGACAGCCTGGAATGCCGCCCGCGCTAGGCCAGGGCGGCTATCAGGGCATCTGTCTCGACCATCTCGATCTGCTGGCCGAAACGCTTGGCATACATCTCCATCGCGGCGTCATGGGTGTCGTCCGTCGAAGAGCAGACGGCATCCGACACCACGATGACGCGATAGCCCAGATCGACGGCGCCCATGATGGCTGCCAGCAGGCAGACATCGGTCTCGCCGCCGGTCATCACAACCGTGTCGATCCGGTCCTGTTGCAGCATCCCATGCTAGGCTGCACCGAGCTCG
>JAPSIP010000309.1 GCA_031178645.1 Paracoccus sp. (in: a-proteobacteria)
CGCGGCCTTTGCCGGCTGGAACGACGGCGCGTTGAAGTCCTATCTGATCGAGATCTCGGCCAAGGTCACTGCCGCAGCCGACCCCCATACCGGCCTTCCGATCGTGGACGTGATCCTGGACCGCGCGGGGCAGAAGGGCACCGGCCGCTGGACCGCGATCGAAGCCCAGCACCTGTCCGCGCCGATCCCGGTGATTGAGGCCGCGGTGATGGCGCGCAACGTCTCGGCCCGGCTGGACGAACGGCTGACGGGCGAGGCGCGCTTTGGCGCGGCGCCGCAGCCCTGCGCAGTCGCGCCGCAGGTGCTGGAACAGGCGCTGATCGCGGGCAAGATCCTGTGCTATGCCCAGGGCTTCGCGATGATCGCCGGTGCATCCGAACGCTTTGGCTGGACGCTGGATTTGCCCGAGATCGCGCGCGTCTGGCGGGCGGGCTGCATCATCCGCTCGGCCATGTTGAACGACATGGCGGCGGCTTTGGCCGAGGATCCGGCCCGCAACCTGATCATGGCGCCCTTCTTTGCCGCCCTGATCGAGACGGCCATGCCCGCCTTGCGTCAGGTGGTGTCGCAAGGTGCCGCGGCGGGGCACGCGCTGCCCGCCCTGGCCTCCGGGCTGATGTGGTTCGACCTGATGCGCACCGGGCGCGGCACCGCCAACATGATCCAGGCGCAGCGCGACTTCTTCGGTGCGCATGGCTTCCAGCGTCTGGACGGGATCGACGACCCGCACGGTCCCTGGGGGCGTTCGGCCTGACGAAAAAGGGGCAGCGCAAGGCTGCCCCTTTCTGATTGAGACGCGGTTACTGCCGCACTTCGCCGGTGGCCGGATCGACGCGGATCTCGACCTCGCGGTCTTCGGCGTTCTGGTATTCGACTTCCCAATAGCCGTCGTCGTCCCAGGAAATGTCGGTAATGTGGCCCAGATCGGCGCCCAGGTCGGTTTCCAGCTTGGTGACCACCTGCGAAAGGGGCATCGAGCCCTGCGGCGGCGTGTCTTGCGCCATCAGTGCCGTCGGGACGGCAACCAGCGTCGCCAGTGCAATCATGCGGATCGTCATGGGGTCATCTCCTGTGCGGTGCGCGACCCAACGGCTTCGGCCCCTCGCGGTTCCGCCCTTGCGGCAGGCGAAACACCCGCCTATATTCCACCTGTCCCGAGCAATCGGGACTATGGACATAAACGCGCATGTAATAAGCGGATCGGACCCGGGGGCGGTACCCGGCGACTCCACCAGATTACCCTCGTTGGGGGGCCTTGGGGTCGAAACAGGATCGACGAACGTCTAAAGATGTTTGCTTTGTCTCGGTGAGCTACCACCGTTATCGGTGCAAAATGTACAGTTGCCAACGACAACCGTGCTCCGGTCGCTCTGGCTGCGTAAGCAGCTCGGGTAACCGAAAACTAAGTCCTTTCGCCTAGCAGCGTAAGGCGGGGCCCGCAGGAGCCTGGCAACAGAATCCTGCACTTTTCAACCCATTGTCTGATTTGCCTGCCCTGCGCCTTTTTGTCTGCGTCGCAAGGAACATGCGTTTATGGCCCAAGCGCCACCCGCCCCCCTTTTCAACAGCGGTCATATCCCTATGCTGGCCGGGATTCGAAGGGGACGGGCATGGCGCGATCGGGAATTGACTACGGCGGAATGATGCATCGCGCGATGCAGGGGCTGATCGCGGACGTGCTGGACCGGGTGTCCAAGCATGGCCTGCCGGGGGACCACCACTTCTTCATCACCTTCGATACGCGCGACGACGGCGTCGAGATGGCCGACTGGCTTCGCGAACGCTACCCCGAGGAAATGACCATCGTCATCCAGCACTGGTTCGACAACCTGACCGTGGACGACCTGGGCTTCACCGTGACCCTGAACTTCGGCAATTCGCCCGAGCCGATGCGCATCCCCTTTGACGCGCTGCGCACCTTCGTGGACCCTTCGGTCGAGTTCGGCCTGCGCTTCGAGACACAGGAAGCCGAAGACGACGAAGACGAGGATGACGAAGACGGCGAGAGTGGCGATGACAGCCCCGACGGCGCCCCGAATGGCGGCGGAGAGGTCGTGCAACTCGACCGCTGGCGCAAATAGCAAAAGGGGCGCCTGACGCGCCCCCATCCTAGACCATCATTTCCTTTGTCGCGGTCAGCCGCAATTCCGGGTGATCGCGCCCCACGCGGTCGATATCCCATTGCAGCCGCGTCAGATAGACCATGTCTCCGTCATGGTCCTGGCCGATATGGCCCTTGTTGGCCTGCACGAAGGCGTCGACCTTGTCCTTGGGGCCTGCGACCCAGCGGGCACTGGTGAACTGCGATGCCTCGAAGCGGACGGGGATGCCGTATTCGATCTCGATCCGGCTGGCCAGGACCTCGAACTGCAGGGCGCCGACGACGCCGACGATGAAGCCCGACCCGATCATCGGCTTGAAGACCTTGGCCGCGCCTTCCTCGGCGAACTGCATCAGCGCCTTTTCCAGATGC
>JAPSIP010000035.1:0-7354 GCA_031178645.1 Paracoccus sp. (in: a-proteobacteria)
GGACCGAGACGGTTCTGCGTCGTGCCCGCGCCGGCGTGCTTGATCGGGGCGAACCCTTGCGCATCCGCCTGAAGGACGGCGCCCTGCGGTCGGTCGGTCTCAAGGCCTTGCTGGCCGGAGGGAATGCCTTGGCCATCGGCGACGGATCGCTGGAGAACTGGGAAGTCATCCAGTTCGCCAAGGCCGTCCCGGTCGAGAGAAACCTGTGGGAGATCAGCGACAGGCTGCGCGGGCAGGCTGGAACTGACGGGATCATGCCGGAAGCTTGGCCGGAAGGCAGCATCGTCGTCTTGCTGGACGGTGCTGCGCAGCAGGTGACCCTGCCGCCATCGGCGCGTGGGCAAGACCGCTTCTGGCGGATCGGCCCCGCGCGCCGGCCCTTCGACGACCCCAGCTATCGCGCCAAGACTACGCAGGTGCGGGGAATCGGGCTGCGGCCTTATGCGCCCTGTCACCTGCGGCTCGACGGTCGGGTGGTCAGCTGGATCCGGCGCAGCCGCATCGATGGCGACGGCTGGGACGGGACCGATGTCCCCCTGGGCGAGGTTCAGGAGCGTTACCGGGTCCGCATCGTGCAAGGCGGCAGCATCCGGCACGAGGCCGAGGTCGGGCGGCCCGACTATACCCTGCCCGAGCAGGTTTGGACCGATGCCCTTGCGGGTGGTGCTTTCACTGTGGCCGTAGCCCAGCTTTCCGACCAGTTCGGGCCGGGCCCCTTTGCCAGGAGGACTTTCAATGACCAATGAAACCATGCGCCTTCAGTTGCCTTTGCTTCAGCCTGCACAGGCCCAGAAGCATGTGACGGTGAACGAGGCCCTTATGCGGCTTGATGGCCTGACCAATGCGGTTCTGGAAAGCACAGCTGTTGCCTCACCACCGGCGGCCGTCATCGACGGCCAGTGCTGGTGGGTTCCGCAGGGCGCAACCGGCGCCTGGTCCGGCAAGGGGGGGCGGATCGCAGTCGGGTCCAATGGCGGCTGGGTTTATGTCACACCCGCACGCGGGATGCGTGCCTTTGTGGCTGATCGCGGGGTCGAGGCTATCTTTGACGGGCAGGGCTGGTTCATGGGCGCGGCCAGTTTTGGCCCCATGGGGTCGGGCCTTTCCTTCGGCATTGCCGAGGGTGAGGTGACAGTCGGGACGGGCGCCAGCTTCAACACCGGGATCGCCATTCCTGCCGGTTCCATGGTCATTGGGGCCGTGGCGCGTGTCACTCAGGGGCTGACCGGAACCCTGGTGACATGGCGGCTTGGCACGGCGGATTCGACGAACCGCTTCGGCCAGGGCCTTGGCAAAGGGGCCGGATCCTGGGCGCGCGGGATGCTGGGTGCGCCAATGACCTATTATGACAGCGCGAACCTGCTGATGACCGGCGAGGGGGGCGGCTTCACCGGCGGCAAGGTCAAGCTGGCCGTTCACTGGCTGCAGCTTCGCCTGCCGGACTAAGCGGCGTCCTTTCACCTGCCGCCCATTCGCGTTAAGAAGGTCCCGAGACTGGTCTGGATCTGTGACATGAACATGCAAAGCAGCGGCAACAAGAACCTGGGACTGGATCGCGACGCGATCTGGTCGCAGCTGCGGGACGAGGCCCGGTCGGCGGTCCAGGACGAGCCGCTGCTGGGCGCGCTGATCCATGCGGGCCTTCTGCATCACCACAGCCTGGAAGGCGCCTTGGCCTATCGCTTTTCGCTGAAGCTCGCCAGCGGCGAGATGAGCGAGCAAATCCTCCGTGAGATCGCCGACCAGGCTTACCGGACCTCGCCCGAACTGGGTGATGCCGCGCGCGCCGATCTGATGGCGGTCTATGACCGCGACCCGGCCACGCATCGTTTGCTTCAGCCCATCCTGTTCTTCAAGGGATTTCAGGCCTTGCAGGCTTATCGCATGGCCCACTGGCTGTGGCAGCAGGGGCGGTGCGACATGGCCTATTTCGTCCAGATGCGTTGTTCAGAATGCTTTGGCGTGGACATCCATCCGGCGGCAGTCATCGGCACCGGGGTGATGATCGACCATGCCCATTCCATCGTGATCGGGGAAACCGCGACCGTCGGAAATGACGTGTCGATGCTGCATTCCGTGACCCTTGGCGGGACGGGCAAGGAGGACGGCGATCGCCATCCGAAGATCGGGGACGGCGTGATGATCGGGGCAGGCGCGAAAGTGCTTGGCAATATCCGTGTTGGTCACCACTCGCGCATTGCGGCGGGCTCGGTCGTGCTGCACGAGGTTCCGTCATGCAAGACTGTGGCCGGGGTTCCTGCCCGTGTCATCGGCGACGCGGGCTGCCCCGAACCGTCGCAGAGCATGAACCAGCTGCTGGGCTTGGGCGAAGACTACCTTTAAGCCCAATCGGCCGCGCCGCTGCCACGCAGATCGTCCAATGTGATTCCCGTCTCGCGCAGGCGTTCGTCGAGGCCCTTGGCGATCCTGCCCACCAGTGAGAAGCCCTGGTAGATGAGAGCAGAGTAGATCTGGACGGCACTGGCGCCCGCGCGGATCTTCTCCCACGCGTCATCCACCGACGATACCCCGCCGACGCCGATGATCGGCACGGCGCCATCCGTGGCGCGGTACAGCTTTGCCAGGACGATGGTTGAGCGTTCAAACAGCGGGCGGCCCGACAATCCACCGGCTTGGCCCTCATTGGGACCGGCAAGCCCTTCGCGCGAGAGGGTCGTGTTCGTCGCGATGATGCCGTCAACGCGGCAGTCGCTTGCGACTTTGGCGATGTCGCCGATTTCGGCGTCGGACAGGTCTGGCGCGATCTTAAGGAAGACCGGACGGTAACTGGGCAGCCTGTCGCGTGCCTCGATGACGCCGCGCAGCAGGGCAGTCAGGGCGTCGGCCCCCTGAAGGTCGCGCAGCCGTTCGGTATTCGGGGAAGACACATTGACCGTCAGGAAATCGGCCGAGGCCCCGGCAATGTCCACGACGGCCGCGAAATCTGCCGCCCGGTCTGTGCTGTCCTTGTTTGCCCCGATGTTCAGTCCCACGGGAATGCCCCGGGGCCGTGCGGCCAGCCGGGCGGCAATTGCCTGCGCGCCGTCATTGTTGAAGCCGAAGCGGTTGATGATCGCCCTGTCCTGGGTCAGGCGGAACAGGCGCGGCTTGGGGTTGCCGGGCTGGGGACGCGGGGTGGCGGCACCCAGTTCGATGAAGCCGAAGCCCGCGCGCATCAGGGGGGCGACGACCTTGCCATTCTTATCATAACCAGCGGCAAGCCCAATAGGATTGGCCAGTTCCATTCCCGCCAGCCTCGTCCGCAGCCTCTCCGAGGTCACCGGCTGCCCCGGCAGGGGCACAAGCCCCGCCGACAGCGCGCGGATCGACAGGTCATGCGCGCGTTCGGGATCCAGGCGATGCAATGCGGCCAAGCCCAATTTCTCGATCAGCTTCATTCCAGTTGTCCCGTCTCATGGCCACTCGCACCACGGCGGATGACCCGCCACCAGGTGATGTCCTGCATGGCAAGCTGGCGGTAGAGATGCGGGAACAGGTCGCCGCCGCGTGACGGTTCCCACCGAAGATCGTCGCCAAATGCTGCGGCGTCGCAGGCCAGCAGCACCAGGTCGCCCTCGGACGCGAAATGCTTGGACAGCGTCGTGCCAAGCTGCGTGGCCGTCGAGAAATGCACGAAGCCATCGGCCAGATCGACCGGCGCGCCGGCAGTCGTGCCGGCGGCTTGCAGATCGTCCCATTCCGCCGGGCGGAGAACCTTGTAGATCATCATGCGCGCATTTGCAGCGGGACCGGGTTCCGGGTCAAGCGGCGGCATCGTCATTTGACCCGTGCGGAAGCTTCGGCCAATCTTCCCTTCGTCCGACCCCGGGGAAAAAAGGAATCACCGATGTCTTGTCGTTTTCTGACCGCCGTTTCGGTAGCGGCACTGTTTGCGGGTGCCGCCCAGGCCGAAACGGTGCTGCATATCCTGCACACCAACGACCTGCACAGCCGGATCGAGGCGATCAACGCCTTTGACAGCACCTGCGACGCCGAGACGATCGCCGCGGGCGAGTGCTTCGGCGGCGTGGCGCGGGTTGCGGCCAAGGTCAAGGAACTGCGCGACAGGATCATGGCCGAGGGCGGCAACGTGATCGTCCTGGATGCGGGCGACCAGTACCAGGGCTCGCTGTTCTACACGACCTACAAGGGCAAGGACGTGGCCGAGTTCATGACCGCGATCGGCTATGACGCCATGGCGGTCGGCAACCACGAATTCGACGACGGTCCCGAGGGGCTGGCGATCTTGGCGGATGGGGTGGATTTCCCGGTCCTGTCCGGCAACCTCGATTTGTCGCAGTCGAATGTGCTCAAGGGCAAGGTCGAGGACATCCTTACGCTGGACATCGGCGGCGAAAAGATCGGCATCGTCTCGGCCCTGGCGATGGACACGCCGGAAACCGCCTCGCCCGGCCCCAGCGTGATTTTCCAGGACGACATCGAGAGCCTGAAGGCCGATGTGCAGGAACTGGCCGACCAAGGCGTGAACAAGATCATCGCCCTGACCCATGTCGGCTATCTGCGCGACCAGGACTTCGCCCGCGAGGTGCCGGGACTGGACGCGATCATCGGCGGGCATTCGCATACGCTTCTGGGCGACATGGAGGATGCCGAAGGCCCCTATCCCACGATGATCGCCGGGCCGGTCGGTGTCGAGGTTCCGGTTGCAACTGCCTATGCCTATTCGAAATACCTGGGCCACCTGATGCTGACCTTCGATGACGAAGGCAAGCTGACCAAGGCCGAAGGTCAGCCGATCCTGCTCGACAACTCGGTCCCCGAAGACGAGGCAATTGCAGCCCGCGTCAAGGAAATGGCCGCCCCCATCGAGGAACTGCGCCAGCAGGTCGTGGCGGAAACCTCGGCCTCTATCGACGGCGACCGCAACAGCTGCCGCGCCCGCGAATGCGAGATGGGCAACCTGGTGGCGGACGCCATGCTGGACCGAGTGAAAGACCAAGGCGTCACCATTGCCATCGCCAATGGCGGCGGCCTGCGCGCCTCGATCGACCAGGGGCCGGTGACCATGGGCGAGGTTTATACCGTCCTTCCGTTCCAGAACACGCTGGCGACCTTTCAACTGAAGGGTGCTGACGTTATCGCCGCGTTGGAGAACGGGGCCAGCCAATATGAAGAAGCCGCGGGTCGCTTTGCGCAGGTTTCCGGCCTGCAATACAGTGTTGATCCCGCTGCCGAGGCTGGCAGCCGCATCAGCGACGTGATGGTCATGGCCGATGGAGACTGGCAGCCAATCGATCCAGCGGCCACATACGGCGTCGTGTCGAACAACTATATGCGCTCGGGCGGCGACGGCTATGACGTGTTCGAGACGAACGCCCAGAACGCTTATGACTTCGGGCCTGACCTGGCCGAGGTTGTCGCTGGCTATCTGGGTGCTCAGGACGGCGCGTATAAACCTGCGCTTGATGGGCGCATTACCGTCAAGTGAGCGAAAAGGCCGCCACGGCTGGCGTTGTCAGAGCGGTTCGACCAGGCGCCGCTTGCCCAGGTTGCGGCGCTGCCGGTCAGCCAGTTGCCGCGCCTCTCGCCCGCTTAGGAAGCGGCGGGCAGGGGGCGTGGCTGCCCCGCAGGCAAGTTCAGGGAACAGTGCAAAGATCTCGCGCCGGGCCGCGTCTCTGACCGCATCCAGGGCCTGGGGGCCGGTGAACAGGCTTTCGGTCCAGGCGCCGTCGGACATGACGATCTCGTGCCGGTCGAACAGCAGGTGGAAATAGGTGACGCCGCCGGGCGGCACCGTCACCTCGATCCCGGGCAGGCCGATCAGGTGCTTTGCGGCGACCAGAATCTCGCTGTCGTCGAACAGCCGGTGGGCGATGCGCGAGCGGACCAGAATGCGGTGCTGCGGCGATACGGTCAGGTCGCGGCAGGGACATCCCTCGCCAAGCGCGCCGGCGCGGATCAGGATGGGCCGCAGGTTTGGCCGCATCTCCAACCCTTCGGCCGCAACATGTGACCCTCCTTGCCACCGCAAGGTCTGAAAATCGTGATCCCGTGTCAGGATCAGTTCGCCGGGGCGAAGCGTCTCGACCGGGCGCGGGCCGGTATCCGTCTCGATCAGCGTGCCCAAGGCGAAGCAGGCAACCTTCGGATAGGCAATTGAAGGGTAGCTGCTTCCGAAGGACGGGACGCTGATTGCCTGGTAGGAGTTGGACAGGCTGAAGATGGGCGAGGTCCCGTCAGCCCGTGGCACGGGCATCAGCAGGACGGAATACCGGCCCCCCAATTCCGCGCCGAACCCGCCCGAGACAAGTTTGCGGGGAAAAAGCACCCGGAACTGGTCGAAAGTGCCGTCTGGGTTCTTGGTCTGGCTTTGGATCAGGGTGCCAACATGGAAGGCAAGCTGCGTTCCTGCCGGCGTCGGTTGCGGATCGTTGCCGAATGTGAAGGCAGCCGTCAGGGTCTGGCCGGTTTCGCCCGGCGTATAGCGCCCGCTTTCGAAACGATCATCATCGTCGCTGATCGTGATCTTCGAAAGCGTCGCGCCCGGAAGCGGGATGGCCTTGGTTATCAGGTTGGACCATGGCGCCTGCTCGTTGGGGCCCGAAGCAACTGTGGAAATGCGCTGCGAAAGTGTCAGCACCGTGAACTGGTAATCCATACGCCCGTCGCCCTGGCTTGATGACGGCCCGGCGGTCCGGGCTTTGGACGACCGGAAACACAGCCGTCTGCAAAGGCATAGCGGCCGATGGTTAACGAAGCGTTAACAAGTGTTGCGGGCTTTTCAGGGTTGCCAGGTCAGGAAGTTCGCGATCAGCCGCAGTCCGACGGCCTGCGACTTTTCGGGGTGGAACTGCGTCCCCACGATGTTGTCGCGTCCGATCACCGCGGTGACGGGGCCGCCATAATCCACATGCGCCAGCAGATGCGCGGGGTCAGCCACCTTGAACTGCCAGCTATGCACGAAATAGGCGTGATCCCCCGTCGCGATCCCTGCAAGCAGCGGGTGCGGTCTGTCGATCACCAGGTCGTTCCAGCCCATGTGCGGCACCTTCAGGCCCGGCGAGGCGATGGCCTGGACCTCTCCTTTGATCCAATCCAGCCCGGCGGTCTGCCGATATTCGTGCCCGGTTGTTGCCAGCATCTGCATTCCCACGCAAATGCCCATGAAGGGCACACCGCGCCCCAGCACCGCCTCGCGCAGCGCCTCGGCCATGCCATCCACTTCTCCAAGGGCGGTGCGGCAGGCGGGGAAGGCGCCGTCGCCCGGCAGCACGATGCGGTCGGCGCGGGCCGCGACCTGCGGGTCCGAGGTCGCGACGATCTCGGCCCCCACGTCACGCCCCATAAGCTGGAAGGCCTTTTCGGCGGAATGCAGGTTTCCGCTGTCATAGTC
>JAPSIP010000035.1:7364-10570 GCA_031178645.1 Paracoccus sp. (in: a-proteobacteria)
GATCAGCGCAACCCGCATCACAGCGCCCCCTTGGTCGAGGGCAGGACGCCCGCCATCCGCGGATCTGGCTCGACCGCCTCGCGAAGGGCGCGAGCCACGGCCTTGAAGGCGGCCTCGGCGATGTGGTGGCTGTTGATGCCGTGGATGCGGTCCACGTGAAGCGTGATCCCGCCATGCGTGGACAGCGCCTGGAAGAACTCGCGCACCAACTGGGTGTCGAAGCTGCCGATCTTCTCGGTCGGGAAGTCGACGTTCCAGACCAGGAAGGGCCGGGCCGACAGATCAAGCGCTGCGCGGACCAGCGAATCGTCCATCGCCAGCAGGAAGCTGCCGTAACGGCGGATGCCCTTCTTGTCCCCAAGCGCGCGCACCAGGGCCTGGCCGATGGCGATGCCCGTATCCTCGACCGTGTGGTGGTCGTCCACGTGCAGGTCGCCCTTGGCGCGGATCGTCAGGTCGATCAGCGAATGGCGCGACAGTTGGTCCAGCATGTGGTCGAAGAAGCCAACGCCCGTCTGGTTGTCATAGACGCCGGTGCCGTCAAGGTTCAGCGCGACCTCGATCTGCGTCTCGGCGGTGGTGCGGGTGATGGTGGCTTCGCGCATGGGGGATCCTTTCGTCGCCCGCCTTATAGGGCGCGGCGCGCGGCGCGCCAAGTCGGCAGGCTTGTCATGAGGCAGGCGCAATGCCACAACCAAGGGGACGCCACGAAAGGACCGCCGATGAGCGATATCTCTGTCAGCGAACGCCGCCTCAGTGCCGCCCTGGATCGCATAGACCAGTTCCTTGACCGCGGCGGCGTGGTCGCCACAAGCTCTGGCTCGGACCTGCGGGCCGAGCTTGAGGCGGCGCAGGCGCAGGTCGATGCGCTGACCGAGCGTCTGGGACAGGATGACATGGCCGATCAGGCCGTCCGCCTTGCCGCCGCCAATGACGAGCTTGCGGCCGCCAACCGGGCGCTGATCGAGGCGGCGGCCGAAGGCAACAACGCCGTCGAGGCCGTGAGCCAAGCGCTTGAGGCCGAGATCGAGGCCCTGCGCGCCGCCCGCGCCGCCGAGGCCGCCCAGCTTGGCGCCCTGATGGCCGAGGTCGAGCGCCTGCTGGGCGGAGACCTGACCGTCAGCCCCGCCGTCACCACCCCCGAGATTGCGGGCGATGCCGGCGGCGTGCCGGAAACCCAGGATGGCGACATGACCGAGGAGAACCGCTGATGGCCGAGGTCGATTTCACCATTGGGCACAAGGAATACCGCCTGGCCGCCCAGGATGGCGAGGAAAGGCTGCTGCAACGCGCCGCCGCCCTTCTGGACGCCGAGGCCCAACATATCCTGGCGCAGGCGGGCCGCACGCCCGAGCCGCGCCTGCTGCTGCTGGCCGGGCTGATGCTGGCCGACAAGGTCGCCACCCTGGAAGAACGGGCCGAGAAGGCCGAACGTCACCTGAACCGCCTGCAGGCCAATCCCACGCGGGTCGAGGTTCCGGTGATTCCATCGGATCTCAAGGAAGCGATGGCCGAACTGGCCGCACGCGCCGAATCGCTGGCCGACCGTCTGGAAGAGCAGGGCGGCCGTTAACCGCGTCTTAAGGCTTGCCATGGCAGGATCGCGCCATGCGTTGCCTTGTCCTTCTGCTGATCCTTGCCGCCTGCGCCAGCCCCTCGCCCCAGATGGCGGGGGCATCGCGCCATGACATCCGCCTGCAAGGGATCGACTTCGCGGTCTTGCACAAGGACGACCGGGCCGAGGTGATCCGCATGACCTTCGTGGCCCGCCCGAAGACGCGCGAGATTCCGGCGCTGATGGCCGAGGCAGCCGCCCGCACCACGGGCTGCGAGGTGATCGCCTTCAGCGGCAAGGCCCTGGCGCCTGGCGATACCGGCGTGGCGCGGTTCGACCTGGACTGCTGGGGCGTCCTCAGCCCTCGCCCAGGAAGCTGACCAGGATCTGCGCGACGGTTTCCGGCGCGTCGGCGTGCAGCCAATGGCCTGCGTCCTTCACGCGGATCACGCGCGCTTGGGGAAAATGCTCGCGCAGCGCAGCCTGGCCGACATCGGACAGATAATCCGACCGCTCGCCCGCGATTTCCAGCACGGGCCCGCTGAAGCCGGCCTTCGGCAGATCCTCGGGCCAGCCGAGGATCTGCCCCATTTGGTCGCGCAGCGCGGCCAGGTTCAGCCGCCAGGCCTTGGGGTCCGACTTCAGGTCCAGCGATTGCAGCAGGAAAGCCCGCACGCCCGGATCGTCCACCCGTTCGGCCAGCATCGCATCGGCCGTGCTGCGGCGATCGACGGCGCCCAGATCCAGCGACTCCATCGCGTCGATCAGATGTTCCTGCGTATGGCCATAGGCGACCGGCGCGATGTCCATGATCGCCAGCTTGCGCACCATCTCCGGCCGGGTCAGCGCCAGCACCATTGCGGCCTTGCCACCCATCGAATGGCCCACGACATCGGCCTGCCCCCCCAAATCGGCGATGACATCGGCCAGATCGCCCGCCATCGCCACATAGCCATGTTCGGGATCGTGGAAGCTGTCGCCGTGGTTGCGCATGTCGACGGTGACGACAGGGCGGGCCTCGGACAGCCTGCGGGCCAGGGCGCCTAGGTTACGCCCCTGGCCGAACAGGCCGTGGGCCAGCAGGATGGGCAGGCCGGCCTGCGGCCCTGTGAGGGTGTGATTCAGTCTCATGCGGGCGATCCTAGATCGTCTGGTGCGCCCCTGCCAGTGCGGCTAGAGTGGCGCCATGACGCGACAAGCTACAAGCCCCGACGACATCCGCGACATGGCCGACGAGGTCGCCCGCCTGATCGCCGCCCGCTTCGGCGGGGCCCGTCGGGGCGAACGGCCGCCGCTGGCGGTAATGCTGCGCCGCCGGGGCGGGGCGCTGCCGCGCCGGTTGCGCAAGCAGGCCTGGATGCTGGCCCAGGCCGACCAGCAATCCGCCCAGCCCAAGATCGCCCGCCAGCTTGACCTGTCCCGCTTGTCGCGCGCCCATCAGGCGCTGATTGCCCATCTTCAGCCATTGGGCGAGTTTTCCCGCTGGCAGGGCCGCGCGCTTGGCTTCGCGGCCTCGGTGGCTTTTGGGCTTCTGGTGCTGGCTGCGGCGGTGATCTGGATCATGCTGCGCCGCGGATATCTCTGAGCGTTGCATTTTCTGCAACCGAGGGTTCCGCGCGGCAGGCTTGCATTTGCTGCATTGCAGCAAATG
>JAPSIP010000310.1 GCA_031178645.1 Paracoccus sp. (in: a-proteobacteria)
CCATTCGATCCCCGCCCGGTCAAGCGCCGTCAGGCCCACAGGGTAATAGGCGCAGTGGGGCGAATTCGCGAGCGGCACCGGCCGCTGCGACCAGGCAGTGCCGCCGATCGCGCCGAACCAGGCCAGCTCGACCTTGGCAAGGTGGATCGCACCCGGCGGCGTCTCGAATTCGGTGGTCAGGATCACGTCATGTTCGCCCCGCTTCATCTGGCTGCGCAGATCCTTGCTGCGGCCGTCGTTGATGATCAGCTCGATCCGCGGATTGGCCTGGCGAAAGGCGCGCACCGCCTGGGCAACCTTGGTGAACAGCCAGTCGCTGGTCAGCCCGACGCGCAGCCGCGCCTCGGGGCGGTGGCCGGTAAAGCGCGACAGGATCGCGTCGTTCAGCGCGACCAGCTTGCGCGCCTCGATCAGCAGTTCGGTGGCGAAATCGGTCAGGATCACGCCGCGTCCCTGCTTTTGCAGCATCGCCTCTCCGAACAGGTCATCCAGGCGCTTGATCTGCATCGACAAGGCGCTTTGCGTCATGTTCAGCGCCTCGGCCGCGCGGGTGACGGCGCCGTATTCGGCCACGGCCTGAAGCGAGCGGAGGGTAGCGATATCCAAGTTACGCATCGTTCGGTTTCCATGATGCAAGCGATCAAAAACATTCGTTTCAAAGATACGACAGGTCTTGCTATCTATCAATAACGGAAATCGGAAACCAACAATGCATCACATACTATGATGCATTTTATCATCGGAGACGAACGATGTCTGTCAAGACAGCCGCTTCGCTTTCCCTTGCTGCCGGGCTCGGCAAGTCGCGCCCGTCACTGGGCAAGCGTATCTTGAACCTGATCAGCCTCCGCCGCTCTCGCCTGGACCTCGCCAGTCTGACGGACGAGCAGTTGCGCGACATCGGCCTGACCCGCGACCAAGTCGCGGATGAAATCGCGCGCCCCATCTGGGACGTGCCGTCCAACTGGCGTCGCTGATTCTACCCCATCACGAATGCCATACTGCCGCGCCGCCTTCGGGCAGGCGCGGCTTTTTTCACGGCCGCGTTGCGTCGTCAGCCGGTTGGGTCGGGGGGCCGAAGCGTTCGATCATGCGCGTCCTGATCTGGTCGCGCGTCTGGCGATAGGCGGCAAGCTGGGCTTCGCGGCCTTCCGCCAGCCCGGTCGGATCCATGATCGGCCAGTATTCCACGTCCAGGTGGAAGACCCGCGTCAATTCCAGGGCCTGCCGCTGGCTGGCGGGGGACAGGGCCACGATCAGGTCAAAGCCGCCCAGGTCGTCCCCCCAGTCCTTCATCTCATCAAAGCTGCGGCTGCGGTGGTTTTCGATCCTGACGCCGATCTCGTCGCAAACGGCGATGGCAAAGCCGTCCACCTCCATGTCGTTCTTGACCCCCGCCGACTGGACATAGGCCGCGCGGCCGTAGAACTTCTTCATCATCCCCTCGGCAATGGGGGACCGGATGGAATTGTGATCGCAGCAGAACAGGACCGAGGCAGGGATCGCGTTCTGGACCATGATCAGCCCTGGGGCACCAGGGCGCAGATCAGGGTGAACAGGCGCCGGGCGGTGTCGATATCCAGTTCCGCCTTGCCCTCCAGCCGTTCCTGCAAGGTCCGCGCGCCTTCGTTGTGGATCCCGCGCCGGGCCATGTCGATCGCCTCGATCTGGGCAGGGGGCAGGCGCTTGACCGCGTCGAAATAGCTTTGGCAGATCTGGAAGTAATCCTTGGTCACCTGCCGGAAGGGCCCCAGCGACAGGTGGAACTCGGCCACCTTGTCGCCCCGTTCGGCGGTCACGTCAAAGACCAGGCGGCGTTCGCGGATGCACAGGTCCAGCCGGAACGGACCGTCCGGCGCGGGCTGGCCGTCGCGGCCCGGCACCATGAAGCTGTTGTCCTCGATCAGGTCGAAGATCGCCACGCGGCGCTCCTGCTCCATCTCGGCGGTGGCGGGCGGAGCTTCGGAATCGTCGATCTGGATCTGGATGATGCGGGTCATTTCGCAGGCCTTTGGTTCAGGATCCGGATCCGCGCCTCGACCGAGGCGCCATGCGCCTGCAACCCTTCGGACGCCGCCAGACGCATCGCGGCGGGTCCGATGGCGGCCAATGCCCCTGGCGTCAGCTTCGCTATGGTGGTGCGCTTGAGGAAATCCAGCACCGACAGCCCGGACGAGAACCGGGCCGAGCGCGCGGTGGGCAGGACATGGTTCGGGCCGCTGACGTAGTCGCCCACGGCCTCGGGCGTGTGGGGGCCAAGGAAGATCGCACCGGCATGGAGGCATTTCGCGGCCAGGGCATCGGGATCGTCCACGCACAGTTCCAGATGTTCCGGCGCGATGCGGTTCGACAGGCTTGCCGCCTCGTCCAGGTCGCGCACGATGATGATCGTGCCATAGTCGCGCCAGCTTGCCCCGGCAATCGCGGCGCGGGGCAGGGTGGGCAGGATGCGGTCCACCG
>JAPSIP010000311.1 GCA_031178645.1 Paracoccus sp. (in: a-proteobacteria)
GACATCTCGGGCAAGATCGCCAAGGACCTGTTCGAGATCCTGTGGACCGAGGGCGGCGATCCCGCGCAGATCGTCGAAGCCCGCGGGATGCGCCAGGTCACCGACCTGGGCGCCATCGAAAAGGCCGTGGACGAAATCATCGCCGCGAACCCCGCCCAGGTGGAAAAGGCCCGCGCCAATCCCAAGCTGGCAGGTTGGTTCGTGGGCCAGGTGCTGAAGGCCACCGGCGGCAAGGCCAATCCTGCGGCGGTCAACGACCTGGTGGCGCAGAAGCTGGGCATGTGACCCCCCGGTCTTGGCGGAACAACCGCCGGGGCGTCAAGTTACCGTCAGTCACGCAAGAAGTCCTGCCCGGGAAGGAGCATCCCTTGAGCCAGTTCGAATACAACGTCATTCCCGCCCCCTCGCGCGGCGAGAAGGCCAAGGATGCAAAGACGCCCGGCGATCGCTATGCCGTCGCCCTGACGGCAGAACTGAACCGGATGGCGAAGGACGGCTGGGAATATGTCCGCGCCGATGTGCTTCCCAGCGAAGAACGCAGCGGGTTGACCGGGCGCAGCACCGTCTACCACAACCTGCTGGTCTTCCGCCGGGCAATGGCACCCGTTGCGGCCGGGGCGATGGCGCGCCAGCCGCAGCCCGAATATCCGGCCGCCGCATCGCCCATGCGCGCGCCCGAGCCGGTGCCGGACCTGCCCCAGGCCGCTGCACCCGGACTCGTGGATCATGCCGCTCTTGCCGCGCCCGAGCGGAACGACGCAACGCCCCCTGCCCCGCGCAACGCCCCGTCGCAAGGCTGATCAGGCAGCCTGCGCCTGCAACTGCGGGACAAAGGGCTGGACCGAGACGCTGCCCTGGTCGAAAATGCAGAAGCTGCCGGGCGGAACCTCGATCCAGTCGCTTTCCTCGGTTTCCAGCGGCTCGGATACCACGGCGCGGCCGTTGCGGGTCTGCGACCACCGGTGGAACAGGCTGGGCGCCTGGTCGTCGCTGGCATAGCGCACGGCGTAAAGCCGCTGCCCGTCTGAAAAGGCACAAGCCGCGCGGACGTAGGGCGCGCAGCCCCGTCGCATCGCCAGATCGGCCAGCCGCGCCATCGCCCGTTCCATCGCGCCCTTGGGATCGCTGTCCAGCCCCTCGCCCAGGGCGATCAGGAACAGCGCCTCGCTGTCGGTGGCGCCCTTGCGATGGGGATAAAGGTCGTCGGGGATCATCACATCGGCATCGCGGCGGAAGGCGTCATAGCCGCCAAACTGGCCGTTATGCATGAAGCTCCACCGGCCCGACACGAAGGGATGGCAGTTGTTGCGGCTGGTCGCCGTTCCCGTGGATGCGCGGACATGGGCCATGAACAGCCCGGACCGGACCTGCGCCACAAGGCTGTGCAGGTTCGGGTCCGACCAGGCCGGCATCACATCGCGGTAAAGCCCCGGCTCGGGACGTTCGCCATACCAGGCCAGCCCGAAGCCGTCGGCATTCACCGGCGTCAGGCAGCGTCGCGCCCCCTGGCTTTGCCGGATCAGCGAGTGATCGGGGCGGCTGACGATATCCTCGAGGAAAATCGGTTGGCCCACATAGGCGGCCCAACGGCACATGACCCTGCCCCTTCGCGTTTCTGTTCTTGTCACAGAAATACCACGAAAGGATGATATGCCTAGCCTATTTCGCGGGCGGCGGCGTTTCCTCGACGATCACAAGATCGCGTTCCGACGCCCCCTTCGCATGGGCAAGCGCCGCCTGGTATTCGCTGCTGTTGTAGCAGGCAACGGCGGCATCAAAGCTGGGAAAGCGGGCGACCACGTTGCGCGGACGCTCGTTTCCTTCCATCTGCTGGAAACGCCCGCCACGAGCCAGGAAAACCCCGCCATGCGCGGCAATGGCCGGACCCGCCGCCTGCGCATATTTCGCGTAGGCGTCAGGGTCGGTGACGGTTACATGGGCGATCCAAAGGGCAGTCATGCCGTTTCCTCCAGCAGTTTTTCAACCTGGGCGATGGCATCATCGGCAGCGGCCAGACTGGGCGCGCCGCCCTGGGCGCGATCGGGACGCCCGCCGCCGCCCTTGCCGCCAAGCGCGGCCGTCGCCGTCTGCACCAGCGTCACGGCACTGATCCGGTCCACCAGATCCGGCGTCACGCCAGCCGCGACGGTGGCCTTGCCCTCGGCCTCGGCCAGGACCAGAACCGCGCCGCTGCCCAGTTGTGACTTCATCTCATCGACAAGCGCGCCCAGTTCCTTGCCGCCCACGCCCTCGACCCGCCGGCCGATGAACTTGACGTCGCCGATTTCCTTGGCCGCCTGCCCCGCGCCGCCGCCGCCCATGGCAAGCTGGCGCTTGAGTTGCGCGACCTCGTTCGCCAGGGCCTTGCGTTCATCCGCCAACGATTTGACGCGGTTGACCACGTCGCCCGCCTGCGCCTTGAGAATGCCTGCGATCTCGGAC
>JAPSIP010000312.1 GCA_031178645.1 Paracoccus sp. (in: a-proteobacteria)
TTCCCTCATACTCGATGACAGGTCGGACCCGGTTCAATCCGGTTGAGTAAATGGTGTCATGCCGGCGGCCCCGGGACGTTGTGCTGGAACAAGCAACTGCGCCCCATTCGTGCCGATGCTTGCGCCACCGCAAAGAGCGGGCGCATTTGCGGCTTATCGCTGGGGAAAAGGCGATGGAAAGGAACCCTTCGATGCCCGACACCAAACGTCCTCGAATCCCCCGCGGGCTTGCCAAGGATGGGGCCGCACTGTGGTCCTATGGCTTCCGGCCCTTCTTCCTGGGCGGCTCCATCTGGGCAGTGGCCGCGATGGCCCTGTGGATCGCCGCGCTGATCCACGGCCTGCCCCTGGGCGGCGACTATGGTCCCGTCCTGTGGCACGCGCACGAAATGGTCTTCGGCTTTGCCCTGGCGGTGCTGGCAGGTTTCCTGCTGACCGCCATCCCGAACTGGACCGGATGCCTGCCGGTATCGGGCCGGGCGCTGATCGTGCTGGCCTCGGTCTGGGCCGCCGGTCGCGCCGTCATGGCCGGGGCGGCATTGACCGGCCCATGGCTTGCGGCGCTGATCGACGCTGCCTTCCTGCCCCTGCTGATGGCGATGGCGGCCCGAGAGATCGTCGCAGGCCGCAAGTGGAACGACCTGAAGGTCCTGGCCGGGGTCGCGGCAATCATGGCGGGCAACCTGGGCTTTCACGGCGCGGTGCTGCTGGGGGGCGATCCCGGCGCCTGGCTGCGCGCGGCGGTGGCCGGCTATGTGCTGCTGGTCCTGATCATCGGCGGGCGGATCATTCCCAGCTTCACACGCAACTGGCTGGCCCGGCAAGGCGCAGATGCGATGCCCGTGGCCTATGACCGCTTCGACATGGGGGTGATCGCCCTGTCGGCCCTGGCGCTTGCCGCCTGGACCTTGGCGCCTGAATCGCGGCTGGCGGTCCTGGCCTGCGCGGTTGCCGGTGTCCTGAACGCGGCCCGGCTGGTGCGGTGGCGTGGACTGGCGGTGCGACGCGAGGCGCTGTTGTTCGTGCTTCACGCGTCCTATGCCTTTGTCCCACTGGGATTCCTGGCGCTTTCGGCGGCGGGGACGGGCCTGCTGATGCCGGCCTCGGCGCTGCATGTGCTGACCGTGGGAGTGATCGCCACGATGATGCTGGCGGTGATGACGCGGGCGACGCGGGGCCATACCGGCCAAGCCCTGACCGCATCGCGGTGGACCGCATTGTCCTATCTGTGCCTGTTCGCCGCGGCCTTGGCGCGCCCGATGGCCGATCTGACAGGCCTCAGCGGCCTGATGGAGGCGTCGGGTCTGCTGTGGATCGCGGCCTTCGGTCTGTTCGTCGCCGAACATTCCGGGATGCTGCTGCGGGTGCGGCAGAAGGCCAAGGCCGCGATGGCCTGAAGCAGGCAGGATCAGAGCGCCCGCTCCTCGATCCGGTCAGGCGTCCAGAGCGGGTCCCAGGTCAGTGCCACACTGGCCTGGGTCACGCCCGCCACCCCCAGCACCGCGGCCTCGGCCCCCTGGCGCAGCATCTCGGACAGGGGGCAGCCGCGGGTCGTCGTCGTCATGGTGACCGAGGCATGGCTGCCCTGGACGGTCACGCCATAGATCAGGCCCATGCTGACGACATCGCATCCGGTTTCCGGATCCACCACCTGCCGCAGAGCGGCGGTCACCGCTTGCTGCAGGTCAGCCATGATGCACCGCGCGATCCGGCCCGCCTGAACGGATCAGCAGCCGATAGGACATGCCGTCGGGGGCAAGATTGCCAGCCCATTCGTGGCCACGCTGCGCAAGTTCGGGAAACAGGAACATCGGTTCGCGGTCCAGCAGCGCAAACAGAACCTCGCCCCCCTGCATCCCGGCAAGCGTCTCTAGGATGCGCACCATCGGTTCAGGAGGCATCAGGCCGGCAAGATCCAGCACATGCGACGGATCAGGCCACAAGGCAGCGCCCGGTGTGGATCCCGGTGCAAGGTCAGGGGCCGGGACGGCATCCTCCAGCGGTGCAAAGACCACCTCCCATGCGCCTTCGGATCGGCGGCGGTCGCTGACCCCGAAGCCGCGATTTGCCATCACGCTGAACAAGGGTGCCGGCCGGAACGGTGCGATCAGGCGCAGCGATTGTCCGGGCTGCAACCGGTCGGCGGCCTCCATGATGGCGGCGAAAGGCTCTTCTCCGCGCGCAAGCTGCGGGCGGACATCAAGTTCAAGCGGGCAGGGCGTGGTCATCGGACGAACTCCGCAAAGGGACGGGAAGAACAAGGGGCGGCAGATGGTCGGGCAGCCGCGCCGGATCGAGATGGCGCAGGCGGCGAATGGCAAGAAGTTCACGGGTCAAACCCAGAACTGCAACCAGAAGGATCATCGCCGACACCTGGAACAAGAAGGAATGTCCAACAGCTATGGCAAACGTCCCGCAGGCCACGCCC
>JAPSIP010000313.1 GCA_031178645.1 Paracoccus sp. (in: a-proteobacteria)
ACAAGAGCAGCGCCTTCTGTTCGCCGGTCGAGGACAGCGCGGCCGGCATGTCCTGCGGTCCCCAATGCGCGCCCAGGTCGGCGCGGTGCGGGCCGGACAGGCTGCGGCCCGCCGCCATGTCGCGCGAACGCATGGCGGCCAGGCGGTCGGCGATGCTGTCCGGGTCGGGATCGTCGGCCTGCCCCTCGCCCGGCAGCAGCAGCAGGGTCGCGGCGGGAAAGTCGCCATTGTCCTGCGCGGCCATGATCGCCGTCAGCGCGCCCTGGCGGTTGCGGGTCAAGGCGGCGCCCGCATCGCCCATCTGGGCCTCCAGGGCGCGATACCAGCCTGGATCGGCGATCTGGTCCTTCAGCAGGCGATTGCGTTCCCGCATCGCCTTGTCATAGGTCAGCGCCAGATCCGCATGGTCGGGAAACAGCGACAGCGTCACGCGGTCCAGAAAGCGCCGCCGCGCCTCGGGCGGGTCGGACCACAGCCGGTCCATCGCGGGCACCAGCCAGATGACGCGCAACAGGCGGCCAAGCGCGGTCTGCGCCACCGGCTTGTCGTCGATCGAAACGCCGCGCGGCTGGCCGGGCGGGGCCTGCGTTTCAATGGCGTGATCGCCCAGTGCCGCGCGGATCCGCCAGCCCGCGCCGGGGCCCTGCCGCGCCTGTTCGGGGGCAGGGGCTGCGCGCAATCCGCGACCGGGGGCCAGCATGGACACCGCTTCAAGGATATTGGTCTTGCCCGATCCGTTCGGGCCGAAGATCGCCAGCGGTTGGTGGTTCAGGTCCAGGTCAAGCCGGGACCAGGACCGGAACTGCGCCAGCGAAACCTGCCTCAGCGTCACACGCGCATCGGCATGACGACATAAACCGCGCTCTGGTCTCCGCCTTCGCGGATCAGCGCGGCATCGCCCGAGCCGTTGAACATGAACACCGCATTGTCGCGGTCCACTTGGCTGGCGATTTCCTGCAGGTACTTGGCGTTGAAGCCGATTTCCAGCGGATCGTCGGCATAGGCCACGATCAGTTCCTCTTCGGCCGCGCCCGCATCGGGGGCGTTGACCGACAGGATCAGCCGGTCCTGGTCCAGGGCCAGCTTCACCGCGCGGGACCGTTCGCTGCTGACCGTCGCCACCCGGTCCACCGCGCGGGCAAAGTCGGCCGCGTCAACCTCCAGCTTGCGGCTGTTGTTCATCGGGATCACGCGCGAGTAGTCCGGGAACGTCCCGTCGATCACCTTCGAGGTCAGCGTCAGCGTCGGCGTGGCAAAGCGCACCTTGGTCTCGCTGACCGACACCGCGATATCGGTATCGTCGTCGTCCAGCAGCTTGCGCAACTCGGCCACGGTCTTGCGCGGCACGATCACGCCCGGCATCTCGTCCGCGCCCACCGGCAGGGGCGCGTCGATCCGCGCCAGGCGGTGCCCGTCGGTCGCCACGCAGCGCAGCATCGGCTGGCCGTCGGCCTGGGCCACATGCATATAAACGCCGTTCAGGTAATAGCGCGTTTCTTCGGTCGAGATCGCGAACTTGGCCTTGTCGAACAGCCGGCGCAGCATGTCGGCCTTGGCCTTGAAATTGACGCTGTATTCGCTGGAGGCCATGACCGGGAAATCTTCGCGCGGCAGGGTGGCCAAGCTGAAGGAAGACCGCCCCGCCTGCACCGACAGCCGTCCGGCCGCATCGTCGCTGCTGATCTGCACCAGGGCGCCGTCGGGCAGCTTGCGCGCGATCTCGTTCAGCATCACCGCGCTGACGGTGGTGGCGCCGGGGCGTTCCACCTGGGCGGGGGCCTGGTCCACGACCTCGGTGTCCAGATCCGTGGCGCGGAAGCTGACGCCGTCGGGCGTGGCCTCGATCAGGACGTTTGCCAGGATCGGGATGGTGTTGCGACGTTCCACAACAGACTGGGCCTGAGAGACGGCCTTGACCAGAACCGCGCGCTCGATCGAGAATTTCATCGCATTTCCCTGTGCCTGTGGCCATCCCGGCCCGTAAACGGACCTGATTTGTAACCAGCCCGGCGGATGCTCACAAGGGTTTCCTGTCAGGCTTCCAGCAGGCGCTTCAGCAGGGCAACATCTTCGGCCAGAGCGTGATCCTCGGTTACCAGTTCCTCGACCTTGCGGATGCCGTGCATGATCGTGGTGTGGTCGCGCCCGCCGAAGCGGCGGCCGATTTCCGGCAGGCTGCGGCTAGTCAGCTGTTTCGACAGATACATGGCGATCTGGCGGGGGCGGGCGACGTTGCGGGCGCGCTTGGGGCCGACCATGTCCGCCAGGCGGATGTTGTAGTGTTCCGCCACCTTGCGCTGGATGTCGTCGATGGAAATCTTGCGGTCGTTGGTGCGCAGGATGTCGGCCAGGCATTCCTGCGCGACTTCCAGCGTGATCTCTCGGCGCAAAAGGCTGGCATGGGCAAACAGGCGCTGCAGCGCG
>JAPSIP010000314.1 GCA_031178645.1 Paracoccus sp. (in: a-proteobacteria)
CCAGGGCGTTCGGTAAGTCAATTCCTAAACCCCAGGGCGCACGCAACAGGGACGTTTAACCAATCAGAACAATGCGCTGACCTCTGCAACACCCCCTGCAACACCTCGGCGCCACGCCCTGCTGTCTGGCCCGGGAACAGGCCCTGCCAGATGCAACGGGATTCGCGTCTCAGGCGTCGCGGCTGCCTTTTTCCTTGCTCTTGCCCCGCGCCTCCGTGGCGGCGGCGATGGCATTGGCGGCCTCGTCCTGCATCTTCTGGGCAAAGCCGACCATCTGCGCGGCATAGGCCTCGGTCCATTCCGGCAGGTTACCCGATTTCGTTGCGGCGGCGCGCATCTCCTCGCCCTTTTCGCGCATCTTCTGGAACTGGTCTTCCCAGGCGGACTGCATCGCCTGCCACTGGTTGCGAACATTCTCGCCCGCTTCCTCGAAATAGCCGCGCATCTGCCGGTTCATCTCGTCCTGGCGCTGCATGGCCGTTTCCTGCCATTTGCGGGCACTGCTCATCATCTCGTCATTGCGCGAGGTCATCTCGTCCTGCCATTCCGCCACGCGCTTTTCATAAGTGCGGGCATTTTCCGCCAGGGTCGAGAACATGTCGGACAGTTTCATGGCACAATCTCCTGAAAGGCGACGGCCGGCGCGGCATCACGCCATGGAAAAAGCCCGCCCCTTGCGATCAGCCTGCGCAAGGGGACGGGCTTTGTCAAACCCTTTGAACGGCTTGCGACTCAGCCGTCGCCCTGGACCGGGCTGGTCACGTCGCCGCCCTGCTGGCGCTCGATCTCGCGCCAGCGGGCCACGGCGGCATTATGCTCGGCCAGGGTCCGAGAGAAGGTATGCCCACCAGTGCCGTCGGCCACGAAGAACAGGTAATCCGTCGTGTCAGGGTTCAGCGCGGCCCTGATCGCGGCTCGGCCCGGATTGGCGATCGGCGTGGGCGGCAGCCCGTCGACGCGATAGGTGTTGTAAGGCGTCGTCGCGGCCAGTTCCGACCGCCGCAGCCCCCGGTCCAGCACCCCTTCGCCATTGGTGATGCCATAGATCACGGTCGGGTCGGTCTCCAGCCGCATCCCTTGTTCCAGCCGGTTGACGAAGACGCTGGCAACCTGCGGACGCTCGTCCGCCACGCCCGTCTCCTTCTCGACGATCGAGGCCATGATCAGCGCCTCCTCGGGCGTCTCATAGGGCAGGCCAAAGGGCCGCGCCTCCCACTCGGCAGCCAGGATGGTGGATTGCCGCTGCGCCATTTCGGCCAGCAATGCGCTGCGGCTGGCGCCCTTCTCGACCTCATAGGTGTCGGGGGCTAGGCTGCCCTCGGCCGGCACGTCCTCGACCTCGCCGGTCATGAAGGTTGCGGCCTTCAGCGCCTCGACCACCTGCCAGCTTGTCACACCCTCGGCCATCGCGACGCGCAGCCGCGCACCGGGCTTGTCGACGGCCGCGATGATCGCCTCGGGGGCGGTTTCGGTGGCCGGGTTGAAGCGCGCCATCTCCTCGAAGGCGCCGGTGTCGGGGTTCATGTCGCGCAGCAGCACGGTGTTTTCCCGCACGCCCACGCGCACGATCACCTCGGTACCGCAGGTCGAAGGGCCGCCCGCCGTGATGACGCCGACGATCTCCTCCATGCTGGCCCCCGGCGGCACCAGATAGCTGCCGAACTTCAGGTCGCGCGACTTGTCCATGTAATCGGCACCCGCGCGAAAGACATAGGAATTGCTGATCGCCCCCTGCTCGGCCAATTGCTGGCTGACCGCGTTCAGGCTTGCGCCCGGCGCCACCTGCACGCATTGCGCCACCGCGCTTGGCCCCGGCCCGCTGAACTGGTGCTTGCCCCAGGCCACCGCCGCCGCCGCCGCGATCAGCAGCACGATCAGCAGCGTCAGGAAGTTCGAGGCGATGTTGCGCCAGATCATTCCTTAACCGCCCGCAGTACCAGGCTGGCATTGGTTCCGCCAAAGCCGAAGCTGTTCGACAAGGCCACATCCACCTTGCGCCGAACGGCCGCATTGGCCGCCAGGTCAAGCTTGGGCTGGACCGCCGGATTGTCCAGGTTGATGGTCGGCGGGCAGATGCCGTCGCGGATCGCCAGCACGCAGAAGATCGCCTCGACCGCCCCTGCGGCGCCCAGCAGGTGCCCGATGCTGGATTTCGTCGAAGACATCACCACATTCGGCGCGTGATCGCCCAGCAGGCGTTCAACCGCGCCCAGTTCGATGGTGTCGGCCATGGTGCTGGTGCCATGCGCGTTGATATAGTCGATGTCCGACGCTTCCAGCCCGGCATTCTTCAGCGCGTTCCGCATCGCCCGGAAGCCGCCATCGCCATCCTCGGACGGGGCGGTGATGTGATAGGCATCGCCCGACAGGCCATAGCCCAGCACCTCGGCATGGATCCTGGCGCCCC
>JAPSIP010000315.1 GCA_031178645.1 Paracoccus sp. (in: a-proteobacteria)
GTCTTCAAGCGCAGCGGCTTTTCCAAGCCCAAGGTCATCGTCTGCGTGCCCCATGGCGCCACGCCCGTTGAAAAGCGCGCGATCCGCCAGTCGGTCCTGTCCGCAGGCGCGCGCAAGGCCGGGCTGATCGCCGAACCCATCGCGGCGGCCATCGGCGCGGGGATGCCCATCACCGAACCCACCGGCAGCATGGTCGTGGACATCGGCGGCGGCACGACCGAGGTCGCGGTGCTGTCCTTGGGCGACGTGGTCTATGCCCGGTCCGTTCGCATCGGCGGCGACCGCATGGACGAAGCGATCATCAACTATCTGCGCCGCAACCAGAACATGCTGATCGGCGAAAGCACGGCCGAACGCGTCAAAACCTCCATCGGCACGGCCCGGATGCCCGACGACGGGCGCGGCGCCACGATCATGGTGCGCGGCCGCGACCTTCTGAACGGCATCCCCAAGGAAATCGAGATCAGCCAGGCCATGGTGGCCGAGGCCTTGGCCGAACCCATGCAGGCCATCTGCGAGGCCGTGATGGTCGCCCTTGAAGCCACCCCCCCGGATCTGGCCGCCGACATCGTGGACCGCGGCGTGATCCTGACCGGCGGCGGGGCGATGCTGGGCGATCTGGATCTGGCGCTGCGCGAGCAGACGGGCCTGTCGATCACGCTGGCCGACCAGCCGATGAACTGCGTCGCATTGGGCACCGGCAAGGCGCTTGAATACGAAAAGCAGCTGCGCCACGTCATCGACTACGACAGCTGAGGGCGCGGCCCGGCATCCGTCCAGTCAGGGGCTGCCTGAATGGCACGCAAGGGACCAGATTTCACCACGCCCGTCCGGCGCGTCCTGATCGCGCTGATGGCGCTTGTCCTGATCGCGCTGTTCCTGTTCTGGCGCATCGACAGCCCGCGTGCCGAGGCGATGCGGATCGCGATCGTCGACCGGGTGGTGCCCAGCTTCGAATGGGCACTGGCCCCGGTCACGCAGGTCAGCCAGATGATCGGGGGGTTCCAGTCCTATGCCCGGATCTATCAGCAGAACCAGGAACTGCGCCGGGAATTGCAGGCGATGCAGGCCTGGAAAGAAGCCGCCGTCCAGCTTGAACAGGAAAACTCCAAGCTGATGGCGCTGAACAACGTCCGCATCGACCCCGCGCTGACAAGCGTTACAGGCATGGTGATGGTGGACAGCGGATCGGCCTTCCGCCAGTCGGTGCTGCTGAATGTCGGCGCCGATGATGGCATCGTCGAAGGCTGGGCCACGATGGACGGGCTGGGCCTCGTGGGCCGCATTTCCGGGGTGGGCAAGCGGACCAGCCGCGTGGTGCTGCTGACCGATCCGTCGTCGCGCATCCCGGTCTCGGTCCAGCCTTCGGGCGAACGGGCGCTGCTGACCGGCGACAACACCCCGCTGCCGATCCTCGACTTCATCGAGACGCCGGACAATGTGCGGCCGGGCGACCGGGTCGTCACCTCGGGCGATGGCGGGGTCTTTCCGCCCGGGCTGCTGGCGGGGCAGGTCGTCCAGGGCAGCGACGGGCGGATGCGGCTGCGGCCGGCCGCCGACTATGGCCGGCTGGAGTTCCTGCGCGTCCTTCGGTCCCATCCGGCCGAAACCGTGGTGGACAGCGGCGCGGTGATCACGCCGGGCGACCGGGGTTTCATCGGCCCGCAGATCCCCAGTTCCCCGGTCGAGGCAGCGGCAGGCTTGGACCCGCTGGCGACGGGCAGCGAATGAAACGGCCGGTGCTGATCGGCACGGTGCTGTTCTTCGTGGCGATGGCGGTGCTGCTGTTCCTGCGCCTTCTGCCCCTGTCGGCGGGCGCCGCACGGCTGCCCGGCCCGGATGTCGCGCTGTGCCTGGCCCTGGCCTGGGTGCTGCGCCGTCCCGACCAACTGGCCGCGCCGGTGATCGCGCTGGCCTTTGTCTTCCAGGACATCATCCTGTTCCATCCCCTGGGCCTCTGGCCCGCCATCGTCCTGGTGGGGACCGAGGCCGCACGCTTGCGTGAGAACCGTTGGCGCGATCAGCCATTCATGGTTGAATGGCTGCGCACAGCCGCCCTGATCGGGATGATGATGCTGGGCTATCGGATCATACAGGTGCTGTTCATGTTGCCGGTTCCGGCTTTGGGTCAGGCGATCCTGCATTTCATCGCCACGGTCGCGGCCTATCCGGTTGTCGTGCTGGCGGCGCGGCTGTTGTTCGGACTGCGCCGCATCACCCCCGTCGAGGCCGATCAGATGAGGTTCGCCCGATGACCAGAACGCCGCGCCAGACGGGCGAAACGGGTGGGGGCATCGGCCGCCGGGGGCTGTTGCTGGGGGGTATCCAGCTGGGCGTGGTGACGACGCTGGCCTTGAAGCTGCGCTCGATGCAGGTCGAGCAGGCCGAGCAATACCGGATGCTGG
>JAPSIP010000316.1 GCA_031178645.1 Paracoccus sp. (in: a-proteobacteria)
CCACCCGCTCCCGGGCAGCCGCCGCGGACTCCTCATCACGCTCCACCACCAGCACATCCGCGCGCGGCGGAACATCGGCAGGCGCGTGGCGTCCTGCCCGTCGATCAGTACCTGCCCCGCATCGGGCGGCACAAGGCCTGCGATGCAGTAAAAGCAGGTCGTCTTGCCCGACCCGTTCGGCCCCAGCAGGGCAACGACCTCGCCTCGCCCAAGGTCGATGGACACGTCACGGATCACCGGGCGGTTGCGATAGGACTTGCGCAAGCCCCGGACCCGCAACCCCTCGCCCGTGCGTGCTTGCGCCCCCCGCATCAGTTGCCGCCCGGCTGCAGCACCGACCGCACCCGCCCCTGGACCTGCGCGGTCCCGGATTCGAGGTTCACCAGCATCCTGTCGCCGGTCAGCACGTTTTGCCCCTGGGTCAGCACCACATCGCCCGTCAGCGTGACATTGCCGGTTTCCACGTCATAGGTGGCAGCCTCGGCCTCCGCCGCGTCGGGACCGGATACAAGCGTCACATTGCCCTTGGCGTCCAGCGACCGGATGCGGCTTTGACCGCCTTCGGCATAGATTACCGTCACGCTGTCGGCGGACAGGCGCATCTCGCCCTGGCCGATCACGACATTGCCTGTGAACACCGCGCTGCCGTCGGCCTGGTTGACCGACAGGTTGTCGGCCGCGACCTCGACCGGGGCTAGGATGTCGGCGCGCATCCCGCCAAAGGCCATCTCCTGCGCGACAGCCGGCGGGGCGGCAAGGATCAGGGCTGTCAGCAGGGGGCGCAGCATCGGCGTGTCCTTTGATGGGTCAGGGCTGGTATATCAGACGGACATCGCCCGAAAAATTCAAGATCGAAGCGTCCTCGCCCTCGGCGGGCGCAAGCTCCATCCGCTGGGCGGACAGGGTGCCGAAGGGCGCCTCGGCCTCGACGCCTTCCTGGGCGGCGATGCGGGACCGGTCGGTCGCTGCATCGATGCTGGCCGCATCCAGCGTCCAGCCGGTGGATGTCGTCATGCGCACCCCGCCGTCCAGCCGGATCGCGCCATCGGCCAGCCCCGCCTGGGGCGCGGTCAGATCGGCGCGCAGCCCGTCGGGGCGCTGCCAATCCAGCCGCAGATCCTGCGCCTGCCCGCCGCCCTGCCCCGGCATGGCGTCGGTCGCGCGCAGGGTCAACTGGGCGCCGTCATCGGTCACGCCGGCATATTCGGGCGACACCAGCCGAGGATCGCGGGCCATCGCCTCGGCATCCACATCGGCATAGGGGATCTGCGATTCGCTGTCCCCCCCGCGCGAAAACAGGAACAGCGTGGACAGCATCGCAAGCGCCGCCAGGGGCAGCAGAACGCGCAACCAGCGAACGACACGGGTCCGGTTCATCGTCTAGACGATCCCCGCGCGCAGGCAGTCATGGATATGCAGGATGCCCTGCGGCATCCCGTCCGCGACCGCGAACAGGCAGGTGATCTTGCGGTCCTGCATCTGCGCCAGGGCCGCCTCGGCCAGGGCATCGGGCGCGATGACGCGGGGGCCGGGCGTCATCACCTCGGACGCGCGGTGATCCAGCAGGCCCTGCATGTGGCGGCGCAGGTCGCCATCGGTGATGATGCCGACCAGATGCCCAGCCTCATCCGTCACGCCGGTCACGCCATAGCCCTTCTGACTGATGACCAGCAGTGCTTCCGACATCGGCGCATCCTGGGGCACCAGAGGCATGTCGCGATGCATCAGGTCGCCGACCTTGGCCAGCCGAGCCCCCAGCTTGCCGCCGGGATGGAAGGTTCGGAAATGCTCGGGCGTGAACTCGCGGTGTTCCATCAGCGCCACCGCCAAGGCGTCGCCCAAGGCCAGCGTCATGGTGGTGGATGTGGTGGGCACGATGCCGTTGCCGCAGGCCTCGGGCGCCAAGGGCAGCACAAGCGCCACATCCGCCTGCCGCAGCAAGGTCGATTGGGCACGCGAAGCGACCCCGATCAACGGGATCCTGAAGCGGCGGGTATGGGCGATCAGGTCGGCAAGCTCTGGCGTCTCGCCGCTGTTGGACAGCACCAGGGCCACGTCGGCCTGCGTGACCATGCCCAGATCGCCATGGCTTGCCTCGGCCGGGTGGACGAATTGCGCGGGCGTTCCGGTAGAGGCCAGGGTGGCAGCGATCTTGCGCCCGACATGACCCGACTTGCCCATGCCCGACACGATCACCCGCCCCCGCGCGCCAAGGATCAGATCCACCGCGCGCCGGAAGTCGTCGGACAGACCAGCCGCCAAGGCCTCCAGGCCCGTCATCTCGCAGCGGATCACGCGCCGCGCCGTCTCGATATAATCCGCCACACGCCTGCCTTGTCTTCTGTGCCGCAAATATCCTCGGGGGTCCGGGGGCAGACAGCCCCCGGCCTTGCC
>JAPSIP010000317.1 GCA_031178645.1 Paracoccus sp. (in: a-proteobacteria)
ACGGACTGACCGTCACCAAGGCGGTGATCTTCGACGAAAGCGGTCAGGTGCTGGCAACCGCCCGCCGGCGCGTCGCGCAGTCCATGCCCCGCGCCCGCCATGTCGAACGCAACATGGGCGATCTGTGGACCCAGACCGCCGCCGCCATTGCCGAGGCCGTCGCCGCCTGCGGCCGCCCCGCGACCCAGATCGCCGCCGTGGCCGCGACCGCGCATGGCGACGGGCTTTACCTTCTGGACCGGCAGGCGCGCCCCTTGGGGCCAGGGATCCTGTCGCTGGACAGCCGCGCGGGCGATCTGGCCGAGGCTTGGCTGCGCGACGGCACCGCCGACCGCGCCTTGGTGCTGACCGGACAGGTGCCCCATGCCTCGGCGCCGTCGGCGATCCTGGCATGGATCCGCGACAACCAGCCGGAACGCTTCGGCCAGATCGGCCATGTGCTGGCCTGCAAGGACTGGCTGACCTTCTGCCTGACCGGCCGGATCGGCACCGACCTGACCGAGGCCAGCACGTCATTCACCAATGTCGCCAAGCAGAATTTCGACCCGGATGCGCTTTCCGTCTTCCGCCTTGATGCGCTACGCGATGCGCTGCCCACGGTCGCGCTGCCCGATCAGGTCGTGGGCCATGTGACGGCGGCGGCGGCTGCCGCGACCGGGCTTGCGCCGGGCACGCCGGTCGTGGCGGGGCTGCATGACGTGACCGCCTCGGCCTTGGGATCGGGCGGCTATGGCCAGGGGACCGTCGCGATCGTCGCCGGGACCTATTCCATCAACGAGACCGTGTCGCCGGCGCCGCGCACGGACGCCCGCTGGTTCTGCCGCAACGGGCTGCGGCGGGGGGAATGGAACGCCATGTCCATCTCGCCCGCTTCGGCGGCGAATTACGACTGGTTTCTGGACACGCTCTGCGGCAGCGACCGCCGCACGGCCGAGGCCGAGGGCCGCGCCTTCCATGCCGAGATCGTGCCCGAGATCGAGGCCGCGCTGTCGCGCCCCTCATCCGCGATTTTCCACCCCTATCTGTTCGGATCGCCCCACGGGCCGCAGGCCAGCGGCGCCTTTCTGGGCCTGCACGGCTGGCACGACCGGGGCCAGATGCTGCGCGCCGTGGTCGAGGGGATCGCCTTCAACCACCGCCACCATGTCGATGCGCTGCGCGACGGCTTTGCGCCCGGCGCGGCGCGGCTGACCGGCGGCATCTCTCGCAGCCCGGTCTTTGCGCAACTGTTCGCGGACGTCTTGGACATGCCGGTGACCACCAGCGACACCGAGGAAGCCGCCGCTTGGGGCGCGGCCCTGTGCGCGGGGTCGGGCGCGGGTCTGTTCGACGGTCCCCAAGCCGATCCGCGCGACATGGCCGCGCTGACCACCACCTATCACCCCGATCCCGGCCGCGCGGCGGACCTGTCGCGCCGCTACGGCGTCTTCAACGACCTGGTCGCCGCGCTGTCCCCGCTGTGGCCGCGGATCGAGGGTCTGGCAAAGGCTTCCCATGACTGACATCCAGGACATCGATGTGCTGATCCTTGGCGCGGGCATCAATGGTGCGGGCCTGTTCCGCGACCTCTGCGAACAGGGGCTGCGCTGCGTGATCGCCGACAAGGGGGATTTCGGCGGCGGCACCTCGGCCGCGCCGTCGCGGCTGATCCACGGCGGGATCAAGTATCTGGAAACCGGCGAGTTGCGCCTGGTCGCGCAATCCACGCTGGAACGCAACCTGCTGCTGAAGAACGCACCCCACCTGGTGCGCCCACTGCCGACCGTGATCCCGATCTTTTCCTGGTTCAAGGGCGTGGGCGCTGCCTTGCGCACCCTGCTGGGATCCACGACGGCCCCGCGCAGCCGCGGCGCGCTGCTGATGAAGACCGGGCTGGCGATGTATGATTTCTATGGCCGCCGCCACCGGGTCATGCCGCGCCACCAGTTGTGGTCCAGGAAACGCGCGATGCGGGAAATCCCGCCCATCACCCCGCGCATCGTCGCGGCGGGGCAGTATTACGACGCGACCGTGGCCCTGCCGGAACGGCTGGTCTGGGAGCTGCTGGCCGAGGGGATGCGCGCCAGTTCGCACTCGCAGGCCCTGAACTATGCCACGCTTGAGGGAGTAGGGGGCGCGGTGCTGCATCTGGCCACGTCCGACGGCCCGCAGGCGCTGCGCCCCCGGATCGTGGTGAACGCCGCCGGTCCCTGGATCGACCGGGTGAACGCGGCGCTTGGGGTGCCCTCGCGCCTGATCGGGGGGACGAAGGGGTCGCATATCCTGCTAGATCACCCCGACCTGATCGCCGCCCTGAAGGGCCGGATGATCTATTTCGAGGCCGACGACGGCCGCATCTGCCTGGTCTTCGACTATCTGGGCCGGGCGCTTGTCGGATCGA
>JAPSIP010000318.1 GCA_031178645.1 Paracoccus sp. (in: a-proteobacteria)
ATGTCCTTCATCTCGCGCATATGCTCGATGCGGATGACGTCCTTGTTGCCGGTGGTGGTGACGAAGATGTCGGCGGTGGCGGCCACGTCTTCCAGCAGCACGACCTCGAACCCGTCCATGGCGGCCTGAAGGGCGCAGATCGGATCGACCTCGGTCACCTTCACGCGCGCGCCGGCGCCGCGCAGGGATGCCGCGCTGCCCTTGCCCACGTCGCCATAGCCGCAGACAACCGCGACCTTGCCCGCCATCATCGTGTCGGTGGCGCGGCGGATGCCGTCGACCAGCGATTCCTTGCAGCCGTACTTGTTGTCGAATTTCGACTTGGTGACGCTGTCGTTGACGTTGATCGCGGGGAAGGGCAGCAGGCCCTTCTTGTGCAGGTCATACAGGCGATGGACGCCGGTGGTTGTTTCCTCGGACACGCCCTTGATGGCGTCGCGCTGTTGGGCGAACCAGCCCGGCGACTGGGCCAGGCGCTTCTTGATCTGCGCGAACAGGGCCTCTTCCTCCTCGCTGGTCGGCACGTCGATCAGGCCGGTTTCGCCCGCCTCGACCCGCGCGCCCAGCAGGACATACATCGACGCGTCGCCGCCATCGTCCAGGATCATGTTCGCCGTGCCTTGGGCGAACTGGAAGATGCGGTCGGTATAGGCCCAGTATTCGGCCAGCGTCTCGCCCTTGATGGCGAAGACCGGCACGCCGGTCGCGGCAATCGCGGCGGCGGCATGATCCTGGGTCGAATAGATGTTGCAGGACGCCCAGCGGACTTCGGCGCCAAGGGCCGTCAGCGTCTCGATCAGGACGGCGGTCTGGATCGTCATGTGCAGGCTGCCCGCGATCCGCGCCCCGGCCAAGGGCTTGGATGCGCCATATTCGGCCCGCAGCGACATCAGGCCGGGCATTTCCGTTTCGGCGATGTCCAGTTCCTTGCGGCCGAAATCGGCCAGCGAGATATCCCTGATGATGTAATCGGTCACGGCGGTTCGTCTTTCGTCTGTTCCTGCAACCCTGCCCGGATAGCCCAAGGAGGCCGGAATCGAAAGGGAAAAGGGATATGCCCTGCCGCCCCAATGTGGCTGCGGCGGAACCCCAGATCCGCCGCAGCCCGGAGGACGGCGGTGCGCCGCACGTCCCCCTTTGATGCGACAAGCCTTTGCAAGTCGGGGACAGACCCTCCCGACGGCAGGTTGTCAAAAGAATCTGAAAATAGGTTTAAGCTTGGGCGGGGATCCTATTGGTCCGACTGCACATGCTCAAAAGGCGTTTCACAAAACGCGTGGCAGTCCGACGGCGTCAGCCGCCTTTCCGCCGAAGCTTCACCGTTGCGGTCCGCGCGATCCGCTGCACGAACACCGACAAGGCCTGTTCCGCGGCCTCCAAGGGCGTACGGGCGGGCAGCAATGCCTCGACCCGGCCATCGACGACCATCTGCGCAAGGCCATAAACGAAGATGCGCGAGGACATCACCAGCATCGGGATGTCCTCGTCATCGCGAAGACGCCCGGCGTCGCGGGCGCGCTCCAGCATCCGTGTCATCAGATCGATCACCGAATCCAGGTAGCGCCGCAGTTCCGGCACCCGGCTTACGTTCAGACTGGGGTGGCTGGCGATCATCCGGAACTGGATGCGGTGATCAGCCGCCCAGCGGATATAGGCCTTCCCAAGCGCCAGGAACTGCCCGACCGCGTCGTCGGGATCGACCTTGACCACCGCCTTCGTGCAGGAATCCATCAGGCGCACCAGGGCCTGTTCGGCCACGGCCAAAAGCAGGCTGTGCTTGTCGGGAAAGATGCGGCGCAGGTCGATGGGGTCGATCCCGAGGCGCGCTGCAACCTGTTCCAGATCCGGATCACGCCGGTCCAGATCATCCATCATCTGAAGGGTCGCGACCACCGCCTGCCCGTGCAGGCCAAGCCCCCTCATGATGTCGTCATGTCTGCTCACGGCACGATCCTGATCAACAACGCTCATGTCAGGGCCGACCCGGGGCGTCATGCGACGGATATTCCCTCACACGGAACAAACCAAATTCACCAAGGTTCCCCGCCAAGCCCCGGATCCGGCTGGACAGGATCCTGGCGGTCCTGCCGGCAGCTATGCCGGAACGGCCGAGGAAACCCGGTGAACAACGACTGAACATAAGCAACGACGATCCCGACACGGGGGCCCTTGGAACAAGGTAACATGCAGCACGGCGGCTGCGAACTTCGCTAAAACGACAGGTGGTGCCCCGGCTCAGCCTTCCGCACGGGACTGGCGCTTGCGTTCGTGGGGATCGAGGTAACGCTTGCGCAGGCGGATGTTCTTGGGCGTGACCTCGACCAGCTCGTCGTCGTTGATATAGGCAATGGCCTCTTCCAGCGACATGCGGAC
>JAPSIP010000319.1 GCA_031178645.1 Paracoccus sp. (in: a-proteobacteria)
CCGGACATAGGCCTTTTGCGCATCCGTGCGCGGCTCGATGAATTTCTTGCGGGTGCGCAGTTCATAATCGCCGGCCGCGAACATCTCGAGCTGTTCGGCGGGGGTTGCAGGGGCCGAGCCCTCGACACCCATGCGCAACGCGGCCTCGATCTCGGCAAGCGAAACGGGGCGGCCCTGTTCCAGCCGCGCATACAGTCCGCGCAGCAGCAGCGCAGCCTCGGCCTGGGCCTCGGGCGTGCCGACGACTGCCAGTTGATTGCCACGGCGCAGGATGTGGACGCCAAGCGCCTCCTCGATCCGGGCAAGGTGGCGGTCGTTCGCGCCGCACAGGTCGATCAGCAGCCGGTTGTCGGGAAGTTCCAGCAGGGTTTCATTCGAAGGTGTCGCGACGGGGGGCGTAGGCGTAAGGCCCAAATCTCTCTCCTGCTCAGGTCGTGCTATTCATGGTGGCGATCCGAAGGGATTCGCACAAGGTCATGTTGCAGAATCATGTGGCATCAATGTCACGGGGGCGCCCAAGAAACTCGGCCAGTGGGGGCGCGGAGTCCATCGCGGCAACAGCGCCGTCCCAGGCGATCCGTCCCTCCTGCAGCAGCGCCACCCGATCGCCGATCGCCCGGACCGAGTCCATGTCATGGGTGATCGTGATCGCGGTCGCGCCGGTTTCCGTCACGATACCCCGGATCAGGTCGTTGATCCTGCGCGCCCGGATCGGGTCCAGGCCGGTCGTCGGCTCGTCGAAGAAGATCACCGAGGGATCATCGGCGATGGCACGGGCCAGCCCTGCCCGCTTGGCCATTCCGCCCGACAGTTCCGCAGGCATCAGGTCCGCCGTTTCCGGCCCCAGCCCGACCCGCGCCAGCTTTTCCAAGGCAATGGCACGCGCCTTGCGGTCGGGCATCCGCTGGCGCAGGCGAAACGCCACGTTCTGTCAAACGGTCAGACTGTCAAACAGCGCGGCCCCCTGGAACAGCATCCCGAAGCGGGCCAGGAAGTCCGGGCGGGCGGCACGGTCCAGCGGGCGACCCTGCCACTGGATCTGCCCCGCGTCAGGCGCGGTCAGGCCCAGGATGCATTTCAGCAGCACCGACTTGCCTGTTCCGGATTGCCCGATCACGCACAGGCTTTCGCCCTGCCCAACCGTCAGGTCCACCCCCGCCAGGACTGGCTTGCCCGTGAACGATTTGCGCAACCCGGTGACCTGGATCATTCGAAGAACAGCCCTGTCAGGATGAAATTGGCCGCCAGGATGCCCACGGCTGCGGCAACGACGGCGGATTTGGTGGCTCGCCCCACGCCCGCTGCGCCACGGCCGGAATGGATCCCGAACCAGCAGCCGGAAACCGCGACGATCAGGCCGAAGACGGCGCCCTTCAGCAGTCCGGACACCACGTCCCACCGTTCCAGATAAGCCGCGCTGTTGGACAGGTAGCCGGCCGAGTTGAAGCCAAGCGACTGTGTCCCGACCAGCCAGCCGCCCATGATGCCGATGATGTCACCCACCGCGACCAGGGCGGGGACGGTCAGCATCGCCGCCCAAAGGCGGGGCGTCACCAGCCACCGCATCGGGTCGGTCGACAGGGTCACAAGCGCGTCGATCTGTTCCGTCACCTTCATCGTGCCGATCTCAGCCGCGATGGAACTGGCGACGCGGGCCGCGACCATCAGCCCGCCAAGGACCGGGCCAAGCTCGCGGACCATGCCGATGGCGACGATGGCGGGCACCACGTCGCTGGCCTGGAAGCGCGCGCCACCGGAATGGATCTGCAGGGCAAGCGCCGCGCCAGTGAACAGCGCCGTCAGCCCAACCACCGGCAGCGACAGCCAGCCGACCTGCACCAGTTGCGCCGCAAATCCGCGGGCATGGAAGGGCCGCAGCCGGAACAGCCCGCGCAGCGTGAACAGCGCAACGGCACCGATGCCGCGCGTCAGGGACAGCGTGGCGCGGCCGATCAGGCGGACTGGGTTCACCGATAGGCCCGGTCGTAGCGATGACCGAGCGAGGTCAGGATCTCGTACCCGATGGTCCCGGCATATTCTGCAATACTGTCAACGGTTTGCGCTGGACATATCAGGTCAAGCCTCAAGGGCGCCTGCGGCAGGTCTGTGACATCTGCCGTGATCAGGTCCATCGACACCCGGCCAACGATGGGACAAGGCGCGTCGCCCGCATAGAGGCTTGCGCCCTGGGACGAGATCGCGCGCAGAATGCCATCGGCATAGCCCGCCGCGACCGTGGCGATGCGGCGGGGCGCGTCGGCAGTCCAGGTGGCGCTGTAGCCCACGAACTCGCCCGGCTGGACGGTGCGCGTCTGGATCACCGGCAGCGACAGGCGCACCACCGGCTGCGCATCGGCAAAGGGCAGCGCGC
>JAPSIP010000320.1 GCA_031178645.1 Paracoccus sp. (in: a-proteobacteria)
GTTTAGCCGCACCACGGGTTCGGTGTTCGACTTGCGCAGGTTGAAGCGCCAGTTCCCGAAATCCAGCGACACGCCGTCCAGGTCGTCGCGGCTGTTGGCCTGGGGTTCGTATTTCGCGATCAGGCGGGCGATGGCCGCATCGGGGTCTTCGATGTGATAGTTCGTCTCGCCCGAGGACGGATAAAGCCGCATCCGCTCCTCCAGCAGTTCGGCCAGCGTCTTGCCCTTTCTGGACAGCAGCTCGATCATCAGCAGCCAGGGGATCATGCCGCTGTCGCAGTAATAGAAGTCGCGGAAATAATGATGCGCCGACATCTCGCCGCCATAGATCGCGCCCACGTCGCGCATCTTGCGCTTGATGAAGGCGTGGCCGGTCTTGCTGACCACGGCCTCGCCGCCCGCTTCGGCAATCATGGCGCGGGTGTTCATGATGACGCGGGGGTCGTGAACGATCTTCTCGCCGGGGGATTTTTCCAGGAAGGCCGCGCCCAGCAGGCCCACGATGTATTCGCCGGGGATGAAGCGGCCGTTTTCGTCGAAGAAGAAGCAGCGGTCGAAATCGCCGTCCCAGGCCACGCCCAGATCGGCCTTTTCCGCCTTCATCCGTTCGACGGTGGGGGGCTGGTTCTCGTCCAGAAGCGGGTTCGGAATGCCGTTGGGGAAGCTGCTGTCCACGTTGTGGTGCATCCGCACAAAGGTCAGCGGCGCGCCACGACGTTCCAGTTCCGCCGCGATGGCGTCAAAAGTGGGGCCGGCGGTGCCATTGCCGGCATTGACCAGGATCTTCATGGGTTTCAGGGCCGCGACATCAACGAAATCCGCCATGGCCTTGGCATAATCTGCGCGGGCATGGCTGAAATCGGTGACGCTGCCCTTGGTGGCAGGCGCAAAGCTGCCGCCCGTGGCCAGTTCAACGATGGGCGGCAGTTCGGTCGCCGGATCCAGCGGCGCCGATCCGCGGCCCACGATCTTCATGCCGTTGTAGTTGATCGGGTTGTGGGACGCCGTGACCTCGATCCCGCCGTCGGTGTCATGAAAGCCAGTGTGGAAATACACCTCCTCGGTCCCGGCCAGGCCCAGGTCCAGCACGTCGGCGCCGCCGTCGGTCAGCCCCTCGATCAGCGCGGCCGCCAGTTCGGGCGAGGTTTCGCGGCTGTCGCGGCCCACCACCACCCGCTTGGCCCCGCGTGCCTGTGCGAAGGCGCGGCCGATGCGATAGGCGACATCCGCGTCCAGGTTCTTGCCCAGTTCGCCGCGAACGTCATAGGCTTTGAAACAGGTGATTTCGCGATGGCCAAGATTGCCTTTGTCGCTCATGGGCATGATCCTTGCTGAACAGTCGAACAGACCAAGCGCTAACAGGACGCCTTGGAATTACAAGGCGGATCTGGTCCCTCTGGTCTAGGTGACTGCAAACGCGAAGGGCGCTAAAACCGTTCCCGATGAAGGAGATGCCCATGGATACCAAGACCCTGATCGCCGCCTATTACGAGGCCTTCAACGCAGGCCGCACAGACGACATGCTGGCCCTGCTGCATGACGAGGTCGAGCATCACGTGAACGAGGGCGGCATCCGCAAGGGCAAGGCGCTGTTCGCCCAGTTCAACGCCCACATGACGGAAAGCTACAAGGAAACGCTGACCGACATGGTGATCTTCGCCAACGAGGCGGGCGACCGCGCCGCGGCGGAATTCGTGGTGAACGGCACCTATCTGAAAACCGACGAGGGGCTGCCGCCCGCCAGGGGCCAGACCTATCGCCTGCCCGCGGGCAGCTTCTTCACCATCCGCGATGGCAAGATCGCGCGGGTGACGACCTATTACAATCTGGCCGACTGGACGCGGCAGGTCAGCCAATGAGTGTCACGACGCGCGTCCTGACCGGTGAGGCGCTTGCCGCCGCCCTGGAAGACGTCGCGCGTCTGCGCATCCGCGTGTTCCGCGACTTTCCTTATCTTTACGACGGCGACGCGGATTACGAACGCGATTACCTGCGCGCCTACCAGTCGCCCGGTGCGGTCGTGGTGGCCGCGATGGATGGCGAACGGGTCGTGGGGGCAGCCACCGGCGCGCCCATGACCGATCACGCCGCCGATTTCGCCGCGGCCTTTGCCGACCGACCCGAGCCTCTGGACCAGATCTTCTATTGCGCCGAATCGGTGCTGCTGCCCGAATATCGCGGCCACGGGATCGGCCATGCCTTCTTCGACGCCCGCGAAGCCCATGCGCGCGACCTGGGGCTGAGCTATAGCGCATTTTGCAGTGTCATCCGCCCCGCCGACCACCCGGCCCGGCCCGCCGCCTATCGTCCGCTGGACGATTTCTGGCGCAAGCGGGGCTATAAGTCGCTGCCGGGCATCATCGC